>CAZOXI010000019.1:0-17808 GCA_964583445.1 uncultured Bacteroidaceae bacterium
ATTCGATCGTATATACGGGCACCCACGATAACAATACCCTGAAAGGGTGGTACAGGCAGGAATTGGATAAGGATACCCTGAAAAGAATCAGGAAATTCCACGGAATCAAGCTCAACGGCAGGAATGTGCACCTGGAAATGATCCGCATAGCCTATGCCACACAGGCAAAACTGGTCATTGTCCCGATGCAGGACTGGCTGGGACTTGATGAAAAGAGCAGGATGAATTTTCCATCCACCACTTCAGGCAACTGGAAATGGAAGCTACCGGACCTGCCGGAAACTGACCTCCTGGAGAAAAAGATCATTGAATTCGGAAAAACCTTTGGAAGGTTTTAACAATCCCCGAATGATTCATGGTGGAATGGAAATGGAATATTAATTTTGAAAGACATTTGATAAAACGTGAATTATAAATATCTCTTCGGACCTGTTCCCTCAAGGAGGCTGGGAAAATCACTGGGTGTGGATATGGTACCAAAAAAAGTCTGCAGCCTGAATTGCGTATATTGTGAATCAGGCCGGACCACCAAGCTGACCACAGAGCGGATGGAATACATTCCTGCCGATCATATCATTCGAGAGCTGGAAGATTATTTCGCCCACAGGACACCTCCGGACTACATCACATTTTCGGGTTCCGGTGAACCCACTCTCAACAAGCGGATCGGTGAGCTGATACGATACATTAAGGCACATCAACCAGGCATCCCGGTAGCCGTGATCACCAATGGAAGCTTGCTTTATGAAACCGGCCTGAGGAAAGAACTTATGCCGGCAGACCTTGTGCTTCCCTCACTGGATGCCGCAACGCAGGAAGTTTTTGAGCGTATTAACCGGCCTGCAACGGAGCTGGAAATCGCGTCCATCATTGATGGACTGGTGCGTTTCAGCGAAGAGTTCAGCGGAAATATGTGGTTGGAAGTGTTTGTGCTGCCCGGCTACAATGACAGTGAAAGGGAATTGTTGGCCATCAGGGAGGCAATTCTAAGCATAGCACCTGAAAGAATACAACTTAACACGCTTGACCGGCCGGGAGTGCAGGAAGGGCTGCGTGCTGCATCTATGGCTGAACTGAAACGTGTGCTCTCGCTCTGGAAACTCGACAATGCAGAAATCATCGCCGCTGCCCCAAGCCGAAAAAGAATTGATGCTTACAACGAAAATGCAGAATCATCGATCCTCTCCACTATATCCAGGCGGCCATGCACAGTGGAGGATCTTGAGCATATGCTTGGATTATCAATGATGGAAATAAATAAATACCTGGACGTGCTCGAAGCAGAGCATAAGATCACCCACATGATGCAATCGCGTGGTATCTTTTACCAGGTCAAAGAATAAATAACCATGACTGTCTACCTCTGGCAACTCAACATACTACAACTGGGCAATAAGAGCCTTGTGAATGGGACGATCCTGAAAGGAAAAAAGAAACTGAGATCCAATACCAAAACGATCGCCGGTAATTTCCTGCAGATTTTCCGTTCCTATTTCCATGGGACCTATTCCGAAAAAGAAGTCACTTTCCGAATGGGGGATTTCAAAAAGGAACTGCTCACCACGGAAAAAGGACATTTCTCATTTGTTACAGATGCAACTCCAAATGACGATATTGAGATCCTTGTCGACGGCCGTTCCCTGGAGATGCCAAATCACTACCCGGTAATATTCAGACAAAATGACTCCAAACTTGAGATCATCTCCGACCTTGACGATACGGTGATGATATCACACACAGCATCCGCGTTGAAAAGGATCACAACCATCCTATTCTACCGGCCCAAAAAACGAAAATCGGTTGTGTATACACACGAATTGTTCCGCGATTTTCAAAAACGAGATTACCGCATCAGTTACCTGTCCAAAAGCGAAAGCAACCTATTCGGGTTGATCAGTTCCATACTCAGCTACAGAGAATTACCCAAAGGAGCACTGCTCCTCACCCCTTTTCTGAAATTCAGGCAGCTCTTCGACCCGAAAAAAGGGAAGGATTACAAGCTGAATTACCTCCGCAGGATCATCAGCAATCTTCCTGAAAAGAAATTCATCCTGCTGGGCGATGACACACAACGCGATATGGATGTGTATACACAGGTAGTTCAGGAATTCCCCGGACGCATCAGAAAGATATTTATACGGCAAACCAAGTTGATCAGGAAACCGGCACAGGAAGAAAAATGGAATGCGCTGCTTGATACGGGAGTGGAAGCTGTCTACTTCCAGGATACCGACGAACCAGGAGAAGAAACTACAGAAAAATCAATCTGAGTATTTTAAACCAAATACTTTGTGGTTGCTGCTGCCACATTCCATGCTGAAGCCGGGATTATGTAAGTTGAAATGAAGAATGAGAAAAAATGATATCCATAGCGAATTATATCAAAATACGGTAAATAATATATACGTATGAGAATAATTATGGTCATCAACCCGGTTTCGGGAGGAGAGAAGAAGAAAGACTTCCTGGAAGAAGCAGAATCATTGTGTAAAATGTATGCGCATCACCTCCGGGTCTTTGAAACAAGCGGTACGAATGATCAGGAGAAACTAAAGAAAGAGATCAGGTCATTCATGCCCGACAGGCTCATTGCCGCGGGAGGGGATGGAACGGTACTCCTGGTGGCCGTTGCATTGTTAAGATCATCAAAACCTATGGGAATTGTTCCGCTTGGATCTGCCAATGGGATGGCAGAAGAACTGGGTATCGATCCGGATCCGGTCGCTGCGCTGAAAGATATCCTGATGTCCTCATGGGTCACACCCATGGATCTCATCGAAGTAAATGGCAAGCACTATTCTGTGCATATCGGGGACGTAGGAACCAATGCCCGGGTGGTTGACAAATATGAAAAAGACCCCAATCGTGGCCTGGGTACCTATGCCAAATATTTCCTTGACGAGCTGGGGAAGGTGATCCCGTTCAAAGTGAAGATCAAAACCGATGCGGATGAGATCGAGAAAGAGGCCCTCATGGTGGCTATCTGCAATGCAAGAAAATACGGAACAGGGATACCGCTTACGCTGGATGGAAATCCGCTGGATGGCAAATTCGAGATTGTACTGATTGAAAATATTGATTTCAAGACAATATTGAATATCGGGTTATCAAAATTTAACGAAAGGTTCTTAAAGAACAGGGACAGTACGATCCTTTCAGCAAAGAAAGCTGAAATTTCGTTTGACAAGCCCAGGTTGCTGCAGCTGGATGGTGAGTCCATCGGGAAGTTCAGGAACCTGAAGGTAAAGATTCGCGAAGGCGCTGTCAACCTGGTTACTACTGGCAACAATAGTTACCTCGGGGAATGAACCCGGCATTACTCCACGTCCGGTAACCGATAGCCGCTGTACGCACCTGCAAGTCCGAACAGTGAAAGGACCAGGATGATTCCCGCTGAGGAGATTACAGATGCCAGGGCGCTGATACCGCCGGTGATCAATAAAACCAGTCCTATGACTGTGTTACTCACAGCTACATAATCTGTGCGCTTGTTCCCTCCTGCAAGCAATATAAACACGTAATGGTGACCGGATGCACCGGGATTTAATAATTGAACTTTCTGCTATTCAGTATGTTTTAGTTTTATGAATCATATTAACCTGTTAATGATCATGATCATCCCTGTTCAGATGACCCTGTTTGATTTTTCCGGTACGGCTGATATTTCCGGCTGGGAAATCGTGGATGATGTCGTCATGGGAGGAAGATCTGATGGCACTTTTTATCTCAGTACCGAGGGAAACGGTGTATTCTCCGGGAAGGTATCGCTTGAAAACAATGGTGGCTTTTCCTCGGTAAGATACGATATTGATGATCTCGATATTGAGACATATGATACATTTGTATTGAAAATAAAAGGGGATGGAAAGCGATACCAGTTCAGGGCCAAGTCACGGCGATACGACCGCCAATCCTATATCAGCTATTTTGAAACCAACGGTGAATGGCAGGAGATTGAAATACCAATGAACGAAATGCACCCTTCTTTCAGGGGAATGAAGCTGAATATGGACAATTTTCCGGGAAAGCGATTGGGACAGATCTCATTTTTAATCGGGAATCAACGTCCTGAATCATTCAGTCTGGAGATTAATAAGATCAAAGTGATTCGTAAACCATGAGCAGAACCCATTAAGGGGCCATTAAGTACTGTTTAGCACATTAAAAACTAATAGATATGTTTGGAATTAAGAAAAATCCTGAAAAGAAATTATTGAAGAAGTACGATCGTTTAATGACCGAAGGCTATAAACTTTCGACATCGAATCGAAAACTCTCAGACGAGAAATATGCGGGAGCCAACCGGATTATGAAAGAGATCGAAAAGATGCGAGAAGAGGGAAGCTGATACCTGCCTGATTGAAAATGATATGACTCTGAAAATGATATGACTCTGATTAATTGCTCCTGAGCCTGATTGTCAGCCATTGAAGCGCTAAAATCGCTTTATCTCACGACCCCGCAGGTCGTCCGTCCCAGTATAAACCGACTGAGCATTATGAAATTACAACTAATTGCCCTGTTGATCCTCCTGACTGTCAGCTCCTATGCTCAGAACGACAGCCCGGAGCTGATCACCGACCGGCCGGATCAGACCGAATCTTCCACAACCGTACCAAAGCATTCGCTCCAGGTGGAGACAGGTTTGTTGCTTGAAAACGATGCAAATGAGTTGTTTACGACCAGGTCATTTACCTACAACACCACACTGCTGCGGTTCGGACTGCTTGAAAACTTTGAATTGCGTGCCGGCATGGACTATTTCAGGGAATCCACTACGCTGAACAATACCAGCCTGTCGAGCACGATCTCCGGGATCAGTCCATTATATACAGGGTTCAAAACAAAAATCGCAGAAGAAAAAGGATGGACTCCGGAGGTAGCATTTCTCGGTGGACTTGTGCTCCCTTTTACAGCCAATGAAGACCGGCGGCCGAACTACACTGCCGCCAACATTCGTTTTTCATTTTCCCATACCCTCTCCGACCGCCTGTCTCTTGGGTACAACCTGGGCGCCGAATGGGACGGGGACTCGCCCATCCCGGGCTATTTCTATTCAGTGGCATTGGGGATCGGCATCACCGGTACAATCGGAGCATTTGCAGAAAGTTACGGATTGATCCCCGAGGCAGGACCCGCTGAGCATCTTGTGGATGCGGGATTGACCTATTTGCTGCTACCAAACCTTCAGCTTGATGTATCCGGCGGCCTTGGGCTCAATGATGCCGCCATCCGGAATTTCGTCAGCTTCGGACTCAGCTGGCGAATCCCTTCAGGAAAACTGGAGGGGCAGCAATACGAGCAATAATCGCCGGGGACCTGCAAAAAATCAGCGACTTATTGAGCCGGGAGTATCGCCGGCAGAATGAAGTGTCAGCCAGATCAACAATGCAACATCTTGTACAAGCAGCTCAATTCTTCGTTCAACCGATACATTAATAAACTATTGACGCATAAATATGTCATAAGTTTCATTATTTAGACTATTTTTGCACGCTTTTAAGACCAGAAACAAGACAGATACGATAAAATAATGGAAATCAGAAATATAGCAATCATCGCACACGTTGACCATGGAAAAACCACCATGGTGGACCGCATCCTGCATCAGTCCAATCTTTTCAGGGATAACCAGGAAGTAAACGACCTGATCCTCGATTCCAACGACCTGGAACGGGAAAAGGGAATTACCATTCTCTCCAAGAACGTTTCGGTGCGCTTCAAGGATACCAAGATCAACATCATCGACACCCCCGGCCACTCCGACTTCGGGGGTGAGGTTGAACGGGTGCTGAACATGGCAGACGGGGTATTGCTGCTGGTCGATGCATTTGAAGGACCCATGCCGCAAACCAGGTTCGTGCTGCAAAAGGCACTGGAACTCGGTCTGAAAGTAATCGTGGTGGTGAACAAGGTGGACAAACCCAACTGCAATCCCGAGGACACCAATGAAAGGGTGTTTGAACTGATGTTCTCCCTGGATGCCACGGAGGAACAGATGGATTACCCTGTGGTATACGGATCGTCGAAGAATGGCTGGATGGGAGAAGACTGGAACAAACCCACAACTGACGTAACGTACCTGCTCGACACCATCATAGAGCACATTCAGCCGGCGAAAGAGCATCCGGGTACCCTCCAGATGAGGATCTCTTCGCTGGACTATTCTTCATACACGGGTCGTATTGCTGTAGGACGGGTACATCGCGGCAGCATCCAGATGGGTGATGCGGTATCTATTGTCCAGCGCAACGGGGAGATCCACCGTTCAGCTGTAAAAGAGCTGTATCTTTTCGAAGGGCTGGGAAAAGTGAAGACCAAGGAACGGATCACTGCTGGCGAGATCGTCGCCATCGTGGGCCTGGAAAATTTCGATATCGGGGACACTGTCGCAGATCCCGAAGCACCGGAGGGTCTTACCACCATTGCGGTGGATGAGCCAACCATGAGTATGCTATTCACAATCAACAATTCACCCTTCTTTGGAAAGGATGGCAAATACGTTACATCCAATCACTTACGGGAACGGCTTTTCAAGGAAACTGAAAAGAATCTTGCCCTGAAAGTGGAAGAGACTTCAGCGGCAGACAGCTTCCTGGTGTATGGACGCGGAATACTGCATCTCTCCATTTTGGTGGAAACCATGCGCCGGGAGGGCTATGAACTCCAGCTTGGTCAACCCCGGGTGGTCACCAAAGAAATTGATGGATTCAGGCACGAACCGGTAGAGCTCCTGTTCATCAATGTAGCAGAGGAATTCTCCGGTAAAGTGATCGAGATCGTCACCAGAAGAAAAGGAGATATCATTAATATTGAGAAGAAGGACGACCGGGTCAACCTGGAATTCAAGATCTCTGCGCGCGGACTGATCGGGCTGTCCAATCCTATCCTTACCGCCACCGAGGGTGAGGCTGTAATCTCGCACAGGTTCAAGGATTATGAACCCTGGAAAGGTGAAATCGTGGAAAAAAGAAACGGTGCGCTGATTGCCATGGAGACAGGAACAGCCATCGCCTATTCCATCGATAAACTCCAGGACAGGGGTAAATTCTTTATTGATCCCAATGAAGATATCTATGAAGGACAGGTGATCGGAGAGAACACCCGCCAGGACGATTTGGTGGTGAATGTCATCAAAACCAAGAAACTGACGAATATGCGTGCATCAGGATCTGACGATAAAACAGTAATTGCACCGGCGATTAAATTTTCACTTGAAGAGGCAATGGAATATATTGGTGAGGATGAATATGTTGAAGTGACCCCAAAACATCTCCGGTTAAGAAAGATCCTGCTGAAGGAGCATGACAGAAAGAGGCAGAAGAATGCATGATCCCAGGAACAACGGTTTCGATTGTACATGCTAATGCAACGACCAATTCCTTAGCGCAAGGTCCATTGTATTAAGGGTTCAGCCTGAGCCTGGTGTACGGAGTTTTACGGCACCTGAAGGTTAGCGTTGTGGCTTCAGCACAATTTATAGTATATTTGGTCATATGAACCCGGTGTACCTTGACCATAACGCCACTACGCCCATTGCCCCTGAAGTTGCAGAAGCAATGCGTCCTTATCTTGACCAGTATTTCGGGAATCCTTCCAGCACACACAGCTATGGTGCATCCACAAAGACCGCTGTCGAGAAAGCGCGTCGCCAGGTTGCCGGTTTGATCAACTGTGCACCCTCAGAGGTCATCTTCACCAGCGGCGGCACTGAATCCAACAACTATGCCCTGAAAGGTGCCGCCCTGGCCCACAGGAAAAAAGGCAACCATATCATCACCTCTTCCATTGAACACCCTGCGGTTTTTGAAGTTTGTCTTTATTTGCAAAAGCAGGGTTTTGACATTAGCTTCGTGCAGGTAGATGAATTCGGGAGGGTGGATCCGGAAGAAGTCCGCCGCGCGATCCGCCCGGAAACGATCCTTGTTTCGATCATGCATGCCAATAACGAAGTTGGGACGATCCAACCCATCGAAGAGATCGCTGCAATTACCCGGGAACATCAACTTGTTTTCCATACGGATGCCGCTCAGTCCGTTGGAAAGATCGGGACTGACGTACAGCAGCTGGGGGTAGACCTGTTGAGTATTGCCGGGCACAAATTGTATGCACCCAAAGGGATCGGGGCCCTATTCATCCGTTCAGGCATTCAACTCGAAAAACTCATGCATGGGGCCGATCATGAACAAAACCTCAGGGCAGGTACAGAAAATGTGTTGGAAATCGTAGGACTCGGGAAAGCCTGTGAGCTTGCATTGAACGGGTTGGAGGAGCACATTCAGCACAACCGCAAGATGCGGGACCATCTCTATGAACTGATAAAACAGGCGATACCGGAGATCAGGCGCAATGGACATCCGGAGGAACAACTCCCCAACACGCTTAGCATCTCCTTCCCGAATGTCGAGGCCAATACCCTTGTATCGCGGCTCGAAAATGTAGCTGTTTCGGCGGGTGCTGCATGTCATTCTGAAAGCATTGATGTGTCTGCTGTACTTGAAGCCATGCAATTGCCCATTGAATATGCAATGGGAACGATCCGCCTGTCAACAGGAAAGGATACGACATTGGATGAGATCAACAGGGCGGCAGCTGAGATCATTCACGTTGCCCGCAGCCTGCTGCCGGACCAGGACCGGAAAACGAGCGATATGCTCACCGGCCCTGCAGGCAAAATAAAGTTGACCCAGTATACACACGGACTTGGGTGTGCCTGCAAGATCGAGCCCCGTCAACTGGAAAAGATCCTCGCCTCTCTTCCCCACCGGGACGATAAAAATGTGATCGTAGGTACAGAGACTTCCGACGATGCAACAGTCTACAGGATAAGTGATGATTTTGCGATCGTACAATCGCTGGATTTCTTTACGCCCATTGTCGACGATCCCTATGCATTCGGCAGCATTGCAGCGGCCAATGCTTTAAGCGATATTTATGCCATGGGAGCCCGGCCCCTATTTGCCATGAATATTGTGGGTTTTCCTGAAAAAACACTTCCTATGGCTGTACTCGAAGAGATTCTCAAAGGTGCACATGAGACAGCTGCGGAAGCAGGTATCTCAGTATTGGGCGGACATACTATCGAAGATCCGGAGCCCAAGTATGGGATGGTCGTTTGTGGTGGTATTCATCCTGACAAGGTGATCCGGAACGTTGGTGTAAAAACCGGAGATGCGCTCATCCTAACCAAGCCGATTGGTACCGGCATCCTAAGTACTGCGATCAAGCGTGGCCTGGCTGGGCCCGACCTTGCACAGCAAGTGATACAACAGATGCGTAGGCTGAATAAAAACGCTGCAGAGGTGATGATGCAATTCCCTGTCCATGCCTGCACGGATATCACAGGATTCGGATTGCTGGGACATTTGCGTGAAATGAGCAAGGCTTCGGGCAGAAATATTGAGATCCGATACAGCCGGATCCCTTTCCTGGATGAAGTTGAAGAATTGGCTACAGCAGGTGTCGTTCCGGGGGGAACATTCAATAACCTGGAACATGTGAAGGAACATGTGAATTTCGGTTCGATGGGAAGAACAACACAGCTGATGATGTGTGACGCGCAGACTTCGGGAGGATTGCTGATCGCCATGCCGGCGAATGCTGCAGAAGCATGTGTTTCAACCATGCTGGAGAACGGAGTAAAAGATGCCGTGATCGTGGGTACATGTACCGGTGAAGGTGAAGGAGTCATCAGTATAATTGAATAACGAAAGCATCTGGATAATAAACTGAAACGCTAACAAATAAACAAATAAACAATTAAAAACAACTATTATGCGCACATTAATCACCATTTTACTGGCCTCCGTTACATTCCTGTTACTGGGGTTGATCAGCGGCTGTGATTCTACTTCTGCTACAGATTCTGCTCCTGAACGTCCTAATGTAGTACTGATCATCACTGATGACCAGGGACACGGCGACCTGGGTTACCATGGAAACCATCATATTATTACACCGGTGCTGGATTCCCTGGCAGCGAGAAGCATTCGTTTCAATAATTTCTATGTCTCACCGGTCTGTGCACCCACACGGTCCAGCCTGATGACCGGCCGGTTTTCGCTACGCACCGGGGTAAGAGATACCTACAACGGGGGTGCGATTATGTCTGCTGAAGAGATCACCATCGCTGAAATGCTGAAGGATGCAGGTTACACATCCGGAATATTCGGAAAATGGCACCTCGGCGACAGTTATCCCTCGCGGTCTGTTGACCAGGGATTCGATGAGTCGGTTGTGCACCTCTCGGGAGGAATGGGACAGGTCGGTGATTTTACCACCTGGTTTCAGAAAGACAGCAGTTATTTTGACCCGGTGCTCTGGCACAACGGAGAGATGGAATCCTACGAAGGATACTGCTCTGATATTTTTACTTCGGAAGCCATTCGGTTCATTGAGCAGTACCAGGACGAGCCTTTCTTTTGTTATCTCTCCTTCAATGCGCCACATACACCACTCCAGGTACCTCAGGAGTATTATGAGCTATATAAAGACATCGATCCCTCTGAAGGCTTCGGGGATGTACCGATGCCAGATATGAGCGAAAAAGATAAAGAGGATGCAAGGAAAGTGTATGCCATGGTGACGAACATCGACGACAACATCGGCAGGTTGCGTTCAACACTTAAAGAACTGGAGCTGGTGGAAAATACAATCTTTATCTTTATGACCGATAATGGTCCTCAGCAACGCAGGTACATTACCGGCATGCGTGGCAGGAAAGGTGATGTATATCGTGGAGGCGTGCGTGTCCCCTTCTTCTTTTCCTATCCTTCAAAATACGACGGTAACCGTGATGTTTTGAATAACGCAGCGCACATTGATATTCTGCCAACCCTGGCGGAACTCTGCGCGGCAGAGGTGCCTGGTGACCGCATTATTGACGGCAGAAGCCTGGAACCGGCACTGCGCGGTGAAGCGTGGCCTGATGAACGATCCCTGTTTTTCTACTGGACGCGAAAATTTCCTGAGGTCTACCACAATATCGGTCTGCAGAAAGGCATGATGAAGGTGGTGGGCCACACCGATTACGATGCCGATACCTCCGGTTTTGAGCTCTTTAATCTTGAGTCGGATCCCTACGAGCAGACCAACCTGATCGCAGAACAAACAGCTTTGTTCCGGGAGCTGAGAGCAGATATGGACGCCATGATCAATGAACTCTCTTCGGAGAAACACCTGGTTAATCAGCCCCCGATCATTGTGGGCAGTCCGCATGAAAATCCTGTCTATCTCAACAGGAACGATGCATCCGGTCAGCGAGGCATCTGGAGCCAGGAGGATATTTATGGATTCTGGAACGTTCAGATCCATAAAGGCACTTATGATATCCGCTTCAAGTTTATTGAGCCCGTGCCTGCCGGCGGTCAACTCAGTGTTGAATTCAAAGGCTACACACCTCTGAAGCAGAACAATGAAGAAACGGATATCATCGAAATGGACCAGGTCTCACTGGAATCAATGGATTGCCAGTTCATGCCTGTTTACCAGGTCGGAAGAAACAGGTTTATGCCTTTCTGGGTAGAAATGACAAAAGTGGAGGACTGAAAGCGGCAAAATATGATAAATGCAATACTGCCAGTCTTTAAAATAACCATGATGTTGCTGCTGTTATCAATCGGTTCTCAATCACTGTTTTCCCAATCCCCGGTGAACATGGGCAGAAACAATGTGTATGCTGAACTATATGTATTGCGGCACGATTTCAACGAAGGATTCGCATCACTGAACTACGAGCATCTTTTCGGGCAAAGAAAGGTCAGATCGCTCCGGGCAGGCATTTACCCTGATTTTGAATCAGTGATTACGGTACCCATCACTTTTACACGGATTACCGGACCGGCACGAAAGCACCATTTCGAATACGGCATCGGTCTTGTGTACCGGATTGAAAGGTTCGAGGGCAACATTTACCAGGATGTACCCGCAGCAATGTTTCCTGTGATGTACAGGTACCACGATGGCAAAGGATTGTTTTTCCGCGGAGGAATCAATCTTTTTGTAAGCTGGCCGATCCTCCCTGCCCCTTCGTTCAGCCTGGGTTATAGTTTTTAAAAGATCAGAGCACCATGAAATATGAAGCAACAACACCCGGAGAATACATTTCACAGCTCCCTGAAGAACGCAGGGAAGCTTTTTCAAAGCTCAGGGAGGTGATCCTGAAGCATCTTCCGGAAGGATTTGAGGAGACCATGATCTATGGCATGATCGGGTACGTGGTTCCACATTCGATTTACCCGGATGGATATCATGTAGATCCAAAGCTACCCCTGCCGTTTATCAACCTGGGATCCCAGAAGAATTTCATTGCTCTTTACCACATGGGCATATATACCAATAATGAACTGCAGAACTGGTTTACTTCTGAATACCCGAAGCAAAGCAAGACAAGGCTCGATATGGGGAAAAGTTGTATCCGGTTGAAAAAAACGGATGCCATTCCATACGCGCTTATCGGTGAACTGGTCAGCAAAATGCAGGTCCAGGAGTGGATCGATGCCTATGAAGCAACCAAATCCCGCAAATAACCCTGAATTGCATACCCTGAATACTGAATTTCAAAGCGTTATCTTTCCCGGTCAGGATAACACACTTCATCTTCAATAGCACGGTAATCGGTGCTATTTTTTTCCCGGGTAAAGATAAATTTCCGGAAGTGCTCTGACTGACCGAATTGAACTTCCCAGCGCCAACCATACATTTTTTTGGGGCCATTGTGCCTCATCAGGGATGAATGACTTTCCTTCCGGGATATTCTATTCCATACAGGTACCGGAAAAGGTACAATAGGTACCTATTGGTCATACTTTTGTATAAAGCAAAAAAGTATGACGCAATACACTGAAATTTCAAGATTCTCAAAGCAGGAAGAGATGGCAAATGCACTCTCCCATTTCATAGGTGCACTGTTAGGAACAGCCGGTTTGGTATTCCTGACAGCAAAGGCAGCCAGGTACGGTGACGCTATCCATATCGTTTCATCAGTTATCTTCGGGGCATCCATGATCATCCTGTATCTTTCCTCCGCCATGACCCACTACCTGGAACAGGGCAGGATCAAGAATTTCTTTTTCAGCCTGGACAAGATCGCGATTTACCTGTTGATCGCTGGCACCTATACCCCCCTTGCCCTTATTGTAATCCAGGGTGCACTGGGCTGGATCATTTTCGGGATTGAATGGGCCTGTGCTATTGCCGGGTCATTCATGGTGTTACGTAAGCCAGTCAATTTTGAAAAAGGGGTCAATACCCTCAGCGTGATCATCTATGCTGCTATGGGCTGGCTGATCCTTATCGCGATCGTGCCTGTCATCAGGATCATGCCCACCGCAGGCTGGTTGTTTATTCTCCTCGGGGGTGCCTTTTACACAACGGGCATCTTTTTTTATAAGAAATGCACTTTCACGCATCACCACCTTGTCTGGCACCTGTTTGTGATTGCAGGCACTGCAGCACACTTCTTTGCCATTTACCTCTATGTGTTGCCGGGATAAGTTTGTTTTACGGGATAAGTTTGTTTTACGGGATAAGGTAGAGTAAATCTGCATTTTTAACTACTTTTGACGGAAGAAAAACCCGGTATCATGAAATATTTTACAACAATCCTGAGTACAGTCCTCCTGTTGCTTGCCCAGGGCTGCAATTCGCCAGACACATCTGATTCACCCCCTAACATCTTGTTGATCAATGTTGATGACCTGGGCTGGGCCGACCTGGGCTATATGGGAAGCGATTACTATCTCTCACCCAACATTGATGCCCTGGCATCAGAAGGCCTGGTGTTCACACAAGCCTATGCAGCTGCAGCCAATTGTGCTCCCAGCCGGGCCTGCATGATGACGGGACTGAACACACCGCATCACGGAATCTACACAGTTGGATCCTCCGAACGGGGCGCAGACAGGGAAAGGCGTATCATTCCTGTAGCAAATAAAACGACCCTGCACGACAGTCTCACCACTCTGACTGAAGCACTCCAGGTGTTCGGTTATACAACGTGTCATGCAGGAAAATGGCATCTGAGCGATAATCCCCGGGACCACGGGTTCGATTACAATATCGGTGGTGGACACAATGGCCATCCGCGATCCTATTATCCCCCGTATAAGAACGTGGACCTGGAGGCTCCCGACAGTACATACCTCACAGACAATATCATGAATCACGTGCTGGAGTTCCTGGATTCACGTCACGGAGATCCTTTCTTCCTCCATTACGCACCCTATGCCGTGCACACCCCCATTCACAAAGTGGACAGCCTGATGTACCTGTTTGAAAACCGGGCTGGCACACCCGGCATGTCCAACCCGGAATATGCCACCATGATCTATAACCTGGACCGGAATATCGGCCGACTCACCGGCAAGTTGAAGGAGATAGGTGTATATGACCAGACGCTGATCATTTTTACTTCAGATAACGGCGGATTATACCGCATTTCGCAACAAAAGCCCTTGCGGGCAGGAAAAGGAAGCTACTATGAAGGAGGGATCCGTGTACCTGCGTTCTTTGTCTGGAAAGAACATATCGAACCCGGGATGAACCGGGAAACACCTATTGTGAACATGGATTTTTTCCCCACCCTGATGGAAATCATTGGCGCACAATTACCGGGGAAAAAGTTCGATGGGATCAGCCTGGCCCCGCTCCTGCTGGAGGAGCAGCAGCCCGGAGAAAGGCCATTTTTCTGGCACTTTCCGGTCTACCTGCAGGCCGGGAACGAAGATACGCGCGATCCGTTGTTCCGCACCAGGCCGGGCAGTGCGATCCGGGTTGGTGAATGGAAGTTACACGAATATTTTGAAGATGGAGCCATTGAGTTATTTAACCTGGCAGAAGATCCCGGGGAGGAGGTGAATCTCGCATCAGAACAACCTGAAAAAGCACAAGAACTGCTAAAAATGCTGGAGGATTGGCGGTTGGAGAGCAATGCACCGGTACCATCTGAGTCTAATCCGGAATTCGAACCTGAGCAGGATTTCTTACCTGATTCCTGATTTGAACACAGGCTTAAAATCGATTCCAGGCCAAATTAGACCCAATCCGGAATGCAACTCTGCGAAAGAAATGAATTTATCAGAGCAATTGATTTCAAAATGGAAAATAATCAATAAGGTATTTTATTTCCGTTGAATAACACACAACCAACAGCAGCAACATGACCTGGCTTGTCAGTAATACAATCAACCTTATCAACACGAGTAATCCATGATAACCCAGGAATTTATTACAGCGATTACTCTCGGACTTATCGGCGGACTCATCCCGGGGCCGGTGATCACGGCGATATTCACCCAGATACTTCAATCGGGCTACAGGAGTGCGCTTCGAATTGTATTTATTGCCCTTGCCGTGGAGACTTTGGTGGCATTCATCAGCCTGGTGTTAATCGCTTCGTTGGGATTACAGGAATCGGTGTTCAGGATCCTCTCTTTCGCCGGCGCCGCTGTGCTGGCATGGATCGCATACGGACTCTGGAAAATCAGGTCACTGGATACCGATGAACAAGTTTTTTTTGGCCCCTGGAAAATCACGTTGATGATCCTTACCAACGGAGTATTATGGACCTACTGGATCACCATTTGTATTCCCAGGGCCATGCTGCTTGCATCTGAGATGCCATTTGGAGACTACCTGTTCATGGGATTGGTCCAGGCAGGGTGGCTCATTTCCACACTCCTGATCGCCTATGTTTTTTCGCGGTTCAGGAACCTGCTGTCTCAACCCCGGGTGATCCCCTACGCATTCAAAACATTTGCATTTATCTTTATTTATTTTGCTGCTGATATGACTTGGAAGAGCATCCACTTTTTCCTTCAGCATCAGGGAATATGAACCAATCCATGATAATAATATTGATGCGGACAATCATGCCTGTTTATTAACTGTAGAAATTATCCGTGATCACGCTCCAGGACGCACTCCACCTGGTAAATAATCATTTAAGCAGAAACAGATAAGAACATTAGAGTTTTTTTTGAATGAGATCAAACAGTTAACCTATTGTGGCACAGAATTTGGTTGTTGAAATAACAAACCCTTTTAATCGAATCATTACTCAAATTTAAATTTCAACAATTATGAAATATTATCAACTCTCATTAATAATTGTGGCTGCAATGTTCATGAATAGCTGTGCAACCATTCTAACCGGCACCACACAACGCGTAACAATTGACTCAACTCCACAGGGTGCAGATATTATAATAGACGGTCGTATGATGGGAACCACCCCCGCAAAAGTCAGGCTGGACCGGGACCTGAATGCATTTATCGATGATGCAAAAGATATCCGGCTTGAACTGGATGGCTATTACCCCGAAGGTTACTATATTGGAACAGATATTGAGCCGGTTGTGATTCTGAATGTTTTTTGTCCTGTTGGATTCGCCCTCGATGCAGTTACCGGTGCGATCATGCGCTACGACAGCGACTATTATAATTTTAAAATGGAGCCTCTGGTACCTGTCCCGGGACCCGTTCAACCACCGTCAAACCCATCAGTACAACCTGCTCCTTCGGGCAGTGCCCAACAGGCAGCCCCGGTTGATCCTGAAGTGGGCGCTGCGGAAGAGCCCAATGCAGAGGAGGAAGCTCCAGATGATTATGAGAAATTGATGAAGCTGGTTGAACTCTATGAAGAGGGATTGATCACCGAAGAAGAATTCGAAACAGAAAAAGCCAAGATCTTTGAGAAAAATGTGGAGTGAGTTCAAAGTTCTGTGTTCAGACTATTGAAATAACGATTTTGAATTCTGAACTTTGGTTTTTTTTCAAACACAAAATATGTCAACCCGGAACATTCTCCACTTTGGCCTGAACCGCAGTGGCACCAATTATCTGAAAGAATTGCTGGACCAGCATTTCGACCTGGAATTCATGAATATAGAAGGTGAACGCAGCCACCCGCTGCACAAGCATTTCAGGTTGTATGATGACAAATCACTGATCGGACGGCCCAATTTCCGGAATGATCTGAAATTTACATCATTCAGGGAATATGAAACTTACGCATTAGGGAATCCACAGCACCATGATCCGCCAGGAAGTAGAGGTGCCGGGCAGAAAGATCCTGCAGGAGGTGATCGCAATGACCATGCAGATGCCGGTCAGAAGTACCATGCGGATGCCATTCAGAATGACCATGCAGATGCCGGGCAGAAAGATCCTGCAGGAGGTGATCGGAAAGATCATGCGGATGCCGGTCAGAAGAATCATGCGGATGCCGGTCAGAAGAATCATGCAGGGAGTGGGTCTGCGGAAATAGCGAATTCCGGTGAGGAAACAAAGAATGTTGTGTATGTAATTATCTCAAAGGATCCATACAGCTGGCACCTCAGCTACACCCGTTGGGGGATCAAGAACAAATGGTCGCCCAGTCCCCACCCCTATATCCTGGAATACAATGAATTCTATCGGAAATGGCTCGAATTCTCCGCAGAGACAGACCGGATTGCTTTTGTGAGGTACATTGACCTCTTAAAGGCACCGGACGAAATCATGAAACAATTACAGTATAATTTCAATTTAAACAGAACCAGGGAGATCAACCCGGATGTGCGAATCAGGAAAGTCCCGATGTCCAGGAGATTTTCAAGAAAAAGGCTCAACTACTATCTCGAGGAAACTTATCTTGAAGGATTTTCCAACGAAGCGCTGATTGAGTTGAACAACCATCTCGATCATGAGGTTGCGAAGCAGCTTGGTTATACTGTACGTACCTGAAGAATGCTCGAATTGCAATCCTTTTACCAGTAAAAGTTTATCTTAGCGGACTGATTGAGATGAAGTCCAAACACATAGTCATAC
>CAZOXI010000020.1:0-17674 GCA_964583445.1 uncultured Bacteroidaceae bacterium
GGATGTCTTCAAGGAAGACAGTATTGCCCTGGCTGACTCGACCATTTTCAATGTGTTTACCATTGATATGATCAGGGGGGACCAACGAACGGCGCTGGTGGAACCCCTGACCATGGTGATCAGTGAAAGCATGGCTGACAAATACTTTGGATCGCAGGACATCATTAATGAAAGCCTCAGGAACCTGGATGGTTCCGAATACCGGATCACCGGGGTATTCAAAGATCTGCCGAAGAATTCCCACCTGCGTTTTAACGGACTGATGTCAGCCAAAACCATCGAGGAACAGATCGGAAGCGAGCGGTTCAATGACCGGTCCTCGGGATCTTTCTGGAATGTAGCCGGGTATTCTTATGTAAAACTTGCTGAAAACACGACGGCACAGATGGTGCTGGACAAGTTTCCCGGGTTCTATGATAAATATATGAAGGAACTGGGTGACCGTCTGGATGCATCCTTTACCCTGCGCATGACCAATATCGCAGATATTCATTATATGAAGGAGGAACTCACATGGGACCTTCCGAAAGGAAACATGAATTATATCTACATACTGGGGATCATTGCCATTTTCCTGGTGTTCATTGCGGGTGTGAATTATACCAACCTCACCACTGCACGTGCAGCTCAACGCGGGAAGGAGATCGGCATCAGGAAAGTGGGAGGAGCCAGCAAAGGGATTCTCCGCAAGCAGTTCCTTAGTGAATCCCTCATCACAGCTTTCATGGCCGGAGTCGTGGCATTGGTCCTCATTACCCTGCTTCTACCGACGTTCAACGGATTCTCAGAAAAGTCCTTCCGCCTGGACGATGTCTTTCACTGGGATATCCTGTTATTTATTGTGGGACTCACATTGCTGACAGGCATTCTTTCAGGCCTGTATCCAGCCTATTACCTTTCATCGTTCGACCCGGTGGCCATCATGAAAGGAGGATCCGACGGACTGCGGGAAAAAGGATGGCTCAGGCGTATGCTTGTGGTTTCCCAATTTGTAATTTCTGCTGCCATGATCATCGGAACGATCGTTGTAGCCATGCAACTGACCTATATGCGGAACAAGCCGCTTGGTTTTGACCGTGACCAGATCATCACCCTGCAGCTGAATGACTCTTCCATCGTGAATAACGTGGAGGCTTTTAAGGAGGAATTGAAAAGAAGTCCGGTCATCGAAGGGGCTGCCCGCTCCACATCTGTGCCGGGAAGGTTTTTCGGAAAGTCGGTGATGACTGTAGAATCGGGTGAGGGAGAGATGCAGGAAAAAACGGTCAACAGTGTGTTTGTTGATCATGATTTCATAGAGGTTTACGGGATGAAACTCAAGGACCAACCCAATGCCAGGAATTTCAGCAGGGAGTTCGGGTCCGATCCGGAGTCGTCCTTTATTATCAATGAAGCGGTGGCACGTGAATTCAATCATGGTGAAGCATCTGTCGGTAAGCGCTTCCGGCCCGGAGTATCACTGGATGGCCAGGGTCCGCCGGAAGGGAAGATCATCGGCGTGCTGGAAGATTTTCATTATGCCTCGCTACATAATCCTGTAGATGGCCTTGTGCTGAGGTTGAACGAAGGGGACTTCCTGAGGACCCTTTCGGTTAGATTCGCCGAAGGACAGGGGGCGGAAGCATTGGAATGGATCAAGGAGACCCGCGAAAAATTCAATCCATCCTACCCGATTCAATATACCTTCCTGCAGGATGATATTGAGGAGTTGTATACCCAGGAGCGGATCATCTTCAGCCTGTTCATCGCATTCACAGTCCTGGTGCTCTTTATCTCTGCCATCGGACTGCTGGGACTTTCTTCCTTCATGACCGCCAAACGTACCAGGGAAACAGGTATCCGGCGTGTCATGGGAGCGACACAAAACCAGATCCTTGTACTTTTCCTGACACAATTCTCAAAATGGGTCGTCATCTCCAACATCGTGGCCTGGCCCCTTTCCTGGCTGGTCATGAACCGGTGGCTACAAAATTTTGAATTCAGAAAAGATTTCCCATTCTGGTCGTTTGGCGTATCTTTGCTGGCATCAGTGGTTATTGCAATCATAACTGTGAGCTGGCAATCCATCAAGGCGTCCAGGATGGATCCGGCCCGCTCGCTCAAGGCCGATTAAACTATGGAAAAAATAAGGGGGAAGACTCTCATCCTCGACGGAGTACCTGCAGCGATCTCAGAATATGTTCCTGATGCCGCTGCAGGTATGTATTATGAGGTGATACGGCTCATCGACGGAAAAATGCTCTTTGCGGATGACCATCTGGAACGACTCCGGTCCTCCTGCAGGCAGGCTGCAGCAGCATGTCCGGATCATGAAACACTTTTAAAGCATTTGCACCTCTTGTTGCGGCATTCGCCTATCCGCAGCGGGAATATCAAGCTGGTGCTGTTCAAAAGGCTTGAAAAGATCCATATTGCCTGTTTCTTCGTCCCCCATTTTTATCCAACAGACCAGGATTACCTGGAGGGTGTCAGGACAAAAACCTACGCGTTTGAACGTCCTGATCCCACGATCAAGCGCTGGAACGAAGATTTCAGGCACAATGTCAACCAGTTCATCAGGCAGGAGCAAATCTATGAAGCGCTTCTGCTGAACGCACAGGGCGCCCTTACTGAAGGAAGCCGCTCCAACCTTTTCTTCATCGATGCAAAGGCGCGGATCTACACTGCTCCTGCGCATATGATCCTTCCCGGGATCACCCGGAAATATGTCCTGCAGATCTGCAGGGAGCACCATTTTAAAGTGATCGAGGAGGCCATCACCATGGAGGCAGCTGTGCACATGGAGAACTGTTTTATTTCCGGTACCTCACCGAAAGTGCTGCCCGTACGCCATCTTGATGATCTTCAATTCCCGGTCGACAGCAAGGTGATCAGGAGCATTATGGAAGCATATGACCGCTTGATCGCTGCTGATTAAGACCACCAACCGGGGACTGGGATCACTGCGATGAAGCTCCGGGAATCACCCTTTCTGATATCCCTGCTTCCTCCCCCTTATTATATACAAATAAGATTGACTTTAGCTTCTTGTTATCGTAACTTTACCTGTGAAATTAATCTGCATTTCATTCCTTTCATGACCCTACGACGCTTGATCAACTTAGAGTAATATCACGCTCTAAGTAATGTCCGGTTAACATTTTGACATCTTCTCTAATTGTCACAAACACAAATAGTACTGACAGTCATGAAACCATTCATTAATCAAACAGGCAGATTAATTGCAACTATTCTATTACTGTTTCAGATTTCTACATTTTTCCTTTACAGTCAGCGGCCCGGAATCGAATGCGGATGCGAAAAACACGGTGACTATAAAAAACCTGCCAGTAAGGGAATTCTCCTGGAGCAGGGGGCCACTGTACAGGAAGGCTCATCACAAGAAGGCAAGTATCTTGTTGAAGCCCTGGACGCCATTCCTCCTAATACAGTCACACTAATTATCCGCAGCAATGGAAGGCGAATATTCCAGCAAACAAACAGTGCTGTGGGCTGGGGATTCAGTCCTGACGAAGATCGGTTTGTCGTGCATGGATATGACGCAACTGGAAAGCACTGGTGTACCCTGGTCAATCTGGACCCGGATGCTGGCTCAGAGGGTGAAAATGCAACATACAGCATGATATTACCCCCCACGCAAATCGTTTCCTCAAGAATCAGGTTCAGCCCGCATGGATGCTACCTGTTATATAGTGGGATAACAGCCAATGGAAATCTTTTCCTGAGGATATTTAACACACAAGACTTTGAGCTGGTATATGACGGTTCCACTGCATCGCCGATTGTTGGATTAGCCGATGGCTCAAGTATAGCAGGTTGGGGATTCAGCCCGGACGAACAGGATGCAACCTTTATACATGCCTTTCAGACAGATGCTTCAAAGTATACCATGTGTGTAAAAAAGCTGACCGCACCCCCGGGCGAATTTATTGTAAAGACAAACTCCATAGAGGGAGGGTCCTGTTGGCGTTTCAGTCCGTGCGGGGATATCTTTCTTTGGATCTTTGAAGATTTACAAAGTAACCCCGTATGCCGTTACTATACCACCAATGGCGAAAATCCAGTTCCAATAGAAACGGCAACAGCCATTAACTTTGTAAAGGCATTTAGTGAAGAAGACGGCCATTATATTGAATATGTCGACGGGAATGAAAAGGTTTTCGACAATACGGCCGACCATCCATGCGATGATGACCAGAAGCCTTCCTGGACCGAAGCAACCCTGGATACTTCAAATGTAACAGGCTTCAGCCTTGTACTAAAATGGAGCGGAGCATCTGACAACAACGGGGTGACACACTACCGCATCTATATGAACGATTCATTGGTGAAAGCATTGCCGGCAACTGATCATGCAGAAATAAAAGATCTTCCCTCCGACAGCACCCTTGAATTCGCTGTGCAGGCTGGAGATGCAGCAGGGAACTGGAGTACAGACGGACCTACCGGTTGGTTCAACACAAAAAAAGACCTTGCCCCCGAATGGCCTGCGGAGCCCCCCGCATTACTCACCGCGAATCCCATTGAGGGAACGCGTGTTCAACTTCACTGGCAAAATGCAATGGACGACTGGGGCGTGGAGCTTTACAGGATCTTTTGCAATGACAGCCTCGTCCATAAAACAAGTGGAGATACAACTTCCTGCATGGTGGCAGGACTCCTCCCTGAACAGGCGGACACATTAATGGTACAAGCTGGTGATGGTTCTAACCAATGGAGCACAGATAACCCGGTATTGGTTGTGACGCTTCAGCCTGATGCTCCGCCATACTGGTTGCCGGATGATCAACTAACAGCTTCAGACATTACAGAAACCTCTATGCTGCTTAAATGGCACAGGGCACGGGATGATTTCAGGGTCCGCACATATGATGTTCTACAAGACGGAAAAAAGATCACGACCTGCAAGTATGATACAAGTTATTCGGTGAAAGACCTGGAAGAAGGCACCCTTTACAAGTTCAGCGTGATCGCTTATGATGACTTCCCTGAAAATGTAAGCGAACCCCTTGAAGCGGACCTGAGAACCCTGGCCGCATTTGTAGAAGATTCTCTTATTACGCAGGCAGGAGATCAGACTGATCCGGATATAGATTTTAATACGGTTGTCTGGAAGGATGAAAGAACATCGCAGTCTGATATTTATACATATGACCTGGAAACTGACCAGGAGACGCAGTATACCGACGACGAAACATACCAGGGATTTCCCAGGGTACAAGGTAAAAGGGTTGTTTGGATGGATAATCGCACAGGGAACGGAGATATCTACCTGTATGACCCTGAGATGGATACCGTTGTTATCTGCCCGGGTCCGGAATTACAAACTGTGCCGGATATATACGGAGACCATGTAGTCTGGGCCCAATTGAAATCAGGGGAACCTGACAACTGGAATATTGTGATGTACGATCTGGAGACCAAAGAAAAGATTGTTATTTGTGATGCACCCGGAAAGCAGACCAATCCTGCCATATCGGAAAAATGGGTGGTTTGGGAAGATTGGAGAAATGGGAATGCTGATATTTATGGCCACCACATTAATTCATCCAATAATCTGAATGAATACGAAATCTGCATTGAATCTTCCAAACAAATGAACCCCACTGTTGCTGAAGAATCCGGATGGTCACCCGGGTGTTACCGCGGTCCCGGACGTACATTGTACTACCCCGGGTTCCCTTATTATTTCGTCTCTGTTTGCTGGCAGGATGACCGGAACCAGGACTGGGATATCTACTATTGCGAAATATCAGGCTTTGATATGATACCCTGTATTGGTTCACCAGTTACAGACAGAAAAATCTATTACAACAGGTCCAACCAGGTGAATCCCCATTGCAACCACAATACCCTGGTTTTTCAGGATGACAGAAACGGGAACTGGGATATTTATGCCTGTCAGAAAGAGGCAGGAACATGGTATAGCCCGGTCGAACTTGAACCCATATGCATCGCTGCTGGCGACCAGATCAATCCCAGGACCTGGGGAGGACGCATTGCCTGGGAGGATTACAGGCACGGAGATGCGGACATTTACATCTGGGACCGGCCTCCCGGTTCTGATCTGCAGCTTAAAGTCAGTGAATCAAAGGATCCGGTGGGTGTGAAGAAAATGCTGGAATATACACTGATCGCAAGGAATGATGGCTTTGACAGGAACGAAAATGTTACTGTAACCTGCTCCTTCCCCCTGGAGGCAAAATATGAAGAGCACCATGTAACAAAAGGAACAACAAACCTGGAAGGAAACAGTCTGCAATGGCATATACCTGAGCTTCGTTACGATTCCATCGCCGTGCTGACCTGTCGCTTCCTTACCTATGATCTGGCAACCCTCACTTTTTCGGCAGAAGTGAAGGGAGATGCCTTTGATCCTGATCCATCCAACAATAAGATCCTGGAAACAACCAATGTCCGGTTTGTCATTCCGGCCATCATTGGAGAAGGCAGGGATCCGGATCTGAAAGCCGGGGAAAATGGCAATGTACACCTGGCATATTTCAGTCCGGATAGTCTGATATACGCTCAGAAAGAGTGCATGGAAGAATGGTATGCTGAAAACCTGGCAGCAGTGGGAACATATGTCGGACAAAGTTGCGCCCTTGCACTGGATCAACAGCAGAACGTCCATATTTGCTATTCAACCTATGACTGGAGCGAATATCCCCCGGCCAGGCTGCATCATTTGTGGAAAGATGAACAGCAGCAATGGCACAATACTATTGTAGCCATCTCTGACTCAGGTTATGCCGATCTTCAAATGGGAATAAATAGCCAGGATGAGATCAACCTTGTATTCAGGGCCGCAGAGAATAATATATTCTATGCGCCGATGAAATTTATGAAGACCTTCAATGGTGAGTGGACCGAGCCCTGCATGATCGAAAAAGATGGATATAATGATATTGACCTGGTCCTTGACGAAACGGGCCGTCCACACGTCAGTTACTATGCTATCAATAAGGGAATCATGTACCGTTACAGCCCTGATCCAAATACGAACCTTTGGTCAGCAGCTGAGATGATTGAACCGGATTGGGGAGGCGGACAACTGGAAGGTCTTGAAACTTCCATTTCATTGGATGATTCAGGCCTCCCCCATATTTCCTATGTGGGCAATATTGATCACGATTACCGCGAAAATATCAAACATGCCTGGAAAAAAGACGGAATCTGGAACATTGAAAAAGTAGATAACGGTGACTTTGGCAGTTCCGGGAACGGTGTATTTGCAGAAGGGATGAAAAAAACACATTTCCTCTATGCGCACTTTCTTTCCGATGAGATACGCTATGCCACCAAGTCCCGGGGTCTTTGGATCAAGCAAGTGATCGACCAGGAGGAAAATCATTGGTTCAATTCAGCATTGATCGACCAGGATGCCAATCATCACAACCACCTGGTCTACGAAAAAAACGGAGTCATATATTATGCATTGAGGCGACCTGTTCCGGTCCTTGAGATACATCCCGACACGCTGGATTTTGGTTCTGTGCCGGTAGATTCTTCCAGCAGGATCACTGTGTTCCTGGAAAATACTGAACATAGCGTGATAACGGTAGACTCAGCTGTCATTATGAACGACGATTGTTTCCAGGTGGAAAAGGCATTTACCAGGCTTGGCAGGGATGAAACCGAGGGAATGTATGTATATTTTACTCCGCATACAAAAGGAGTATACAATACAAGCTTGCGAATCTATTACAATGCTCCCTCAGGCCTGTATATGGATATACCCGTCCTGGCACGTTCTTCAATGCCCCTGTTGCGCGTTCAGCCGGCTCCGGTTGATTTTGGCATAGTACCAGTAAATACCCAGGAAATCATCGCTGTGGATATTATTAATGAAGGAGAACAGGAGCTTGTATTTAGTGAGATAAATGTAAAAAAGGAGTTCTACGGTACTGTCTATCCCACCGATTTCAGCCTATTATCTGCTAACTGCGATGCCTTGCCAGGCGGTGATTCCTGTGAAGCTGTAATCCGCTTTGAACCGCAATCCCCTGGCGCTCAATATTCATACCTGAATATTAATTCCAATGACCCGATGGAACCTGAAAAACAGATCAGGATCATCGGCAGAACGCCCGTTTCACGTCTGACTGTCAGTAGTACCGTCATTGATCTGGGATACGCCTCAATAAATAGCACAGTGAACAAGGATATTGAACTCCGGAATACAGGAGAGGTTGATATTGAGATTTATACTATGCTCGTTATGCAGGATCCGGATGCAGACCAATTCCAGTTGGATCATAACTGTACGGTCATTCCGCCCGGTGAATCATGCATAGTAACCGTATATTTCAGACCTACGCGTCAGGGTGACATGGAAATAAAAATGAGCATTGGATCCAATGCAGGAAGTCAAAATTTCCAGACAATAACGATCAGGGGGAGCACAATTGAAAGGAACTTAAATATAGAGGACCACCTGGTAGATTTTGGTACAGTAATGACAGGAGCGGATTCCACCCGGATCATCACTTTAGAGAACAACGGCACCTCAGAAATCATCATTAATGAAATCGAACTTTCAGGGCCTGATCGCCTGGAGTTTTTCAAATCGTCGGAATGCAGCACATTAATAGAATCAGAACACTGCAACATTACGCTGACATTCAAGCCCGTTTTTGATGGTATCAAGCATGCCTGCCTGGTAGTCCATTCCAATGATTCGGATCATCCGGAGGACACCATCGCCCTGACAGGAACTGCAGCAGGGATAGAGCCACCGCTGTCCGTGCATATAGATGCAAGCAAAACTGCAGGACAAGTACCCCTGGAAGTCGGGTTCTCTTCTGGAGTAACCGGGGGAGCATCGCCCTATACATATCACTGGGATTTTGATGATGCAACCTCAAGTGCAGAGGCACATCCCTTGCACCTGTTTGATATCCCCGGAACCTACATGGTAACCTGCCGGGTCACCGACAGCGAAATGGAAACAGCAACTGATTCCCTGGAAATATTGGTGTACCCGGACAGCCTTCCTGATGTCATTATTTACGGATCACCTTTATCCGGAGAAGCACCTTTAGAGGTTACTTTCACTGCAGAAATCCTGGGAGGGAATGCACCGGTTGACATAGCGTGGAATTTTGGTGACGGAGGCTCCAGCAGCCTAATTGATCCGATCCATATCTTTGAAGCAGCAGGAAACTACCGGGTTACTGCTATTGTTACCGATGCTGATTCGGACACCGGTAGTGACACATTGTTTATCGATGTGTTACTAAAGAAATATCTCCTTTCCGGAACAGCTTACGTCGAGGACAGTTCCATGGTCATTGATGATGGGATTGCAGAACTTTACGAGGAAATGGAACCGAATCCATTCGAAGCCATTGGGCTTACAGGTGAAGGGGTTTTCGCATTTGATGATTTAGCCGCAGGCATTTACACGGTAAAAGTTATCCCCGATACAATTGGTTTCCCGGAATATTTGCCGACCTATTCCGGAAATTCATTAACGCTTTTTAATGCGATACCTGTCAACATGGAAGAGGATATCACTGAACAGGATATCTTTTGCAGAAAGCAACCGGATGAAGGTGCGGGTGCGGGTGAAATAGGCGGAAAGGTGCTGGGAACTGAGGGTTCCGGCAATCTTAAACTTGTAATGGAAGGTATGCATCAAGAGGATGTTCAACCCCTGGCCGGCACCATGGTCTATCTGTTTGTTCATGAGACAACCCTTCTTAAAGGAGCTGACCGGACCGGTAGCCAGGGAGGTTATCTTTTCAGCAGCCTGGATGACGGGATGTATAACCTGGTTGTGGATTATCAGGGAATCCCGATGAGTGATGAAAACACTCCCCTGGAGATCGGACCTGAAGCAAGGACCCTGGTTGTGGATGCGCTTGTTTCAGCAAATGAAATAACCACTGAACATCGCACAGATATCGATAATCACGCAGTTGCAGTAAAAGGACTCAGCATATACCCCAACCCTGCTAAGGATATCCTTTTCATTGCTCCCGCTGATGGATTTGCATTACAAGAAAAAACAAGAATAGAATTATTCAATTCAACAGGTCAGAAGTTGATAGACACCAGGTACAGGAGGCTTGCTGAAACGGGCATTGAACTGGATGTATCCGCACTGGCTGCAGGCAGCTATCATCTTCGTATTACCTGCAGTGATTGGACACATAATGAGGTAGTAATGGTTGGCAATTGGTGATGCTATATTTTTCTGAGAACCACGTCAATCATGCAAAATAAAAAAAAGGAGTTTGGCGTTTTCCTGACTCCTTCCTTAAAAATTGTGGGACATACTGGATTCGAACCAGTGACCTCTTGCCTGTCAAGCAAGCGCTCTAAACCAACTGAGCTAATACCCCGTGACTGCAAAAATAAGAAATGTTTTATTATAGCTCAATGATTCTGGAAATAAAAAATACAGCGTATCAATCAAGGACCAATACGCTGTTACTGAATATACTTGTTCTTCCCGGAACGGATATCTACTCCAGGGTGTTCTCCTGGAAGTAGCCCTCTTCCTCAACAACTGCCTGGTACATGGTTGCAAAGGCTGTGCGGATCCAGATGATCGAGATGATCACCCCGAAAAACAATACGATCAAACCTCCGATCGCGATAAAAAAGGCAAGGATTCCCATCAGGAAGATCTGTCCGCCATATCCTTTGGTCATTTCCCAGCTTTTGTTCAGGGCCTGGGTCAATTCCATTTCCCGGTCGATGACCAGGTAAGGCACAAAGGCAAGCCGAACGGCAAAAATGATCCCGGGAACGATCAGCATTATGATTCCGATCCCGATGATCAGTCCCACCACTACATTGGCTGCAACCGCATTCCAGTAGTTTCTCTGGAACACCGCGAACATGTCCTGAATATCGAACGATTCACCGCGTACAGCCTTCAGGAAGACCCAATTGGTGCTGTACCCGATAGGTCCTGCAATGAAAATCCCAAATCCAATGGCAAAGAGCGTGAAAGGCACCAGGAACCATTCGAAATTATCCACTTCCCATTGGAAAACCGCAGTAGGTCCTGATATGATGGCATGTATGATCGTCACTGCGAGCAAACCCACGAATGACTTCCACATGATATTCCAACTGGTACCGTAGGATTCCCCGGCTGTTGGAATAAGTCTCTGTTGATTATTATTAAGTATTTCCATGATTTCATCTAATAGTTACAGATCAAATGTACGAACTATTCTTACCAGTTTTTAGCGACTTAAGTAGGATTCTTATAAATCCAACTTAAGTAGGGGTGTCTGATGCACTAAACTTAAGTAGTAAATTGATCTGAAGATGCTTAAAATGCTCTCAAAAATTATAAATTGCACTTCATTACATGATTCTCATGAGCATACAAATACAGCTATTGGTAATCCTCCTGGCACTTATTTCGGGAATGATCGCTATCATCATTGCCAACAGGATGATGCGAAAATTTCCATTGGCTTACCTGTCGAGTTACTTTTATTTTCTCATCTTCACCTATATTTTTTCAGTGTACAGTATCATTGGATCACAAACACTCAAACGGATTCTTGAAAATCACCAAACGCCTCCTGCAACTATTCAGTCGGCAGAAGCGATGCTGATCGCGCTGGGGATTCCCTTCCTGATTCTTGCCTGGTATATGTTTTTACGATTGAGCCGGGAGTTTTTCGGAAAAACCATGCCGAAACTTTTTGTTGCGGTCTATTTTGGCCTGTTTGCCATCTCATTCATTGGCTATGCGCTAATGAACCTTGACATCGGCAGCCTGGAGATGATCCAGTTTTTCATGGATAAGTCACAGCTGATCTGGACCTTTTCTGCGTTGATGTTACTGGTATTCGTACCTGTATTGATATCTGTAATGATCCATACCCGGGCGTTAAGCGATTTAAACCAACGTAAGGCCTATTACTGGTTCCAGGGGTGGTACGCAATATTCATTCTGCTCAGCCTGGGGAGTTTGCATTTTAGTGATATACATATTCTTTTTGGATTGGCATTTATTTTTGTGCTCACAGGCTTTCACCTGGTTCCTGTGGTGTTTCTTAACCTATACCTCCACCGGTATTATGTGCGCCACGTGGAAGACCAAAGTTTTGCCGGAAAAATCGCGAACCTGGTTGATAAATACGGCATCTCAAAGAGGGAAAAGGAGATCATTGAACTGATCTGCAAAGGGATGTCCAACCAGGAGATCAGTAATTCCCTGTTCATCTCGTTACAGACTGTCAAGGATCATGTGCATCGTATCTTCACCAAGACCGGTGTAAAAAACCGGGTGCAGCTGGCCAACCTGGTGGGGACCCCGGAATAAAACAGAAATCTCTGCATCTCTTTCTTTATCTTTGTGCATTAAAAAAGGAACAACTATGGCGCAGAAGGAACATGTGCTGGCCGTGCTGGACCAACTCAACGTCGGGTACGATGTGCACGAGCATCAGCCACTGCCTACGATCGAGATCGCGATGGAAGTTTGGAAGGACATTGACTGTACCCATTGTAAGAACCTGTTTTTCAGGAACCACAAGGGCAATCGCCATTACCTGGTGATCCTGGAATCGAATCATCAGCTGGATATCCACGATCTTGAAAAGCGCCTGAAGCAGGGAAAGATCTCGTTCGCCTCACAGAAGCGTATGGACAAATACCTGGGATTGAATGCAGGATCGGTCAGCCCTTTCGGACTGATCAATGACAGGGAAAATCATGTGCATGTTTTCCTGGATCAGCATCTCCTTAAGGCAGATCGCATCAGTTTTCATCCCAACGTGAATACAGCTTCCGTGGTCATTACTTTCGATGATTTTAAAAAATACCTGGACTGGACCGGCAACACCTATGAATTCCTGGAATTGTATTGAAAGGGATCAGTTAATACCGCTCCCTCTCTTTATAATGTGTATGCAGCAGCTCGTGTGATTTATGTCCCAGCGGTTCGCCGAGAAATTCCCTGTAGAGCAACTGTACTTCCGGGTTTTCGTGGGATTTTCTCAGGGGCAGATGCATGTCCTCGTCATAGATTGCTGCTGCACGTTTTTCCCTGATCTCCTGATTGGTGGGAATGGGCTGGCCGCCACCGCCCAGGCATCCGCCCGGACAAGCCATGATCTCGATAAAATGTACATCGATCTTTCCATTCTTCACTGCCTGCATAAGTTCCCTTGCATTTGACAGTCCGTGTGCAACAGCACATTTCAACTCAACACCTTCCAGGAATTTCCAGTCATCCGTACACCCTTCAAGCTTCACCGAAGCCTGCCGTATGCCTTCAAATCCCCTGACCGGCGTGATGTTCAGGTTTTCGAAAGGCACTTCTCTTCCGGTAATAATTTCGTAGGCGGTCCTCAGCGCTGCTTCCATCACACCCCCTGTTGCTCCGAAGATAACAGCGGCACCGGTAGATTTTCCCATAAGTTTATCAAACTTATCTTCCTTTAACAAGGTAAAATCGATACCGGCCTGACGAATCATCCTGGCTAATTCCCGGGTGGTGATCACATAATCAACATCCTTGTAGCCACTCGATCTCATCTCAGGCCGGTCTGCCTCATATTTCTTGGCGGTGCAAGGCATAATAGAAACCGTTACAATCTTTTTGGGGTCCAGTTCCCGCGTTTGGGCATAATAGGTTTTTGCCAGCGCTCCGAACATCTGTTGTGGTGATTTACAGGTGGAGACATTTGGCAGGTACTCCGGGAAAGTGTGTTCAATAAATTTGACCCATCCCGGCGAGCAGGAGGTGGTCATGGGCAGGGCCACATTCTCCTCTTTGTCGACCAAGGCTTTCTTCAGCCTGGTCAGCAATTCCGTTCCCTCTTCCATAATCGTCAGGTCCGCAGTAAAATCCGTATCCAGCACCGCATCAAAACCCAGCCGTTTCAGTGCTGCTACCATTTTCCCTGTAACACGCTCACCGGGCGTAAGGCCAAGGTCTTCACCAATACCAACACGCACAGCAGGAGCAGTTTGAACCACCACATGTTGCTCAGGATCCAGGATGGCATCCCAGACCTCGTCCAGGTAGGTCCGCTCAACCAGTGCCCCCGTTGGACAGCGGTTGATGCACTGGCCACAGTTGGTGCAGATCACTTCCGCCATTGAGTGATCATAAAACGTGCTTATCTTCTGCGCTGCCCCTTTATGGGCCACACATAGCGCATTCACACCCTGCAATTCCTGGCAGGTGCGAACACACCGCTGACAACGGATACATTTGCTGTCATCCTTCTGAATGGATGGCGAAAACCGGTCAATGGTGTAGTCCTTGTGCTTGATCATGTCCAGGAAAATATGATCGCCGACGCTGAATTCATTGGAAAGGTTCTGGAGTTCACATATTCCGTTTTTGTAACACTTGGTACAATCGGCATTATGCTCCGACAAAAGCAGTTCGATTACATGTTTTCTCGCTGTTCGGACTTTCAGTGAGTTGGTAAGAATTTGCATTCCATCCGCGACAGGTGTGGCGCATGCGGCCAGCAAGGCTTTTCCTCCCAGCTGCTCAACCACACAAACACGGCAATTCCCTGCCACACAGAGGTCGTCGTGGTGACAAAGTACCGGGATCTTAAAATTGAGTTTCCTTGCAGCTTCCAGGATAGTGGTTCCTTCCGGAACTTCCACCAGTAAGCCGTTTATTGATAATTTTACCATAACAGGTGTATTTTCTGTTTACAATTAATAAATGATCTCTTCCTTGAAATTTTCCACGATGGAGCTGAAGGCATTTCCAACGGACTGTCCCAGTCCACACTTTGCAGCAATCTTCATTGTGGCAGCCAGCTTCACCAGCTCATCCAGGTACTTGTGGCTTTTTTCACCTTTTTTAACTGCTTCAATACCTTTAAGTAATTGCTGGCAGCCTACCCGGCATGGAGTGCACTGGCCACAGGATTCATCAGCAAAGAAATCCAGGTAATTATGCAGTACGTTGTACATGGATCTTGAACTATTGAAGAGTTTCATGGATCCCCCGGTAGGCACGCCCTCAAAGCCAATGATGGTCTCATCGAATCTTTTACGTGGCACACAAAATCCTGCGGCACCTCCCACCTGGACCGACTTCGTGTCTCCGTCGCCGAATTCATCTACAAATTCCCGAACGCTCATCCCCAGTTCCAGCTCGTAGATACCGGCTTTTGGTGTGTCGCCTGAAACAGAGAATACCTTGGATCCCCTTGAATCCTTGGTCCCCAGTTCCCTGAAATGCGTCGATCCGTACTTCTGGATCATTACGGTGTATACAAGGGTCTCGACGTTGTTGATACATGTAGGTTTACTGAACAAGCCCGATTTGGTGGGATAGGGAGGTTTATTCCTTGGTTCCCCGCGTTTTCCTTCGATTGACTCAAACAACGCACTCTCTTCTCCGCAGATGTATGCTCCACTCCCTAATCGCAGCTCAATCCTGAAGTCATGCCCGAAGTCCTTCATTAACTTCTGGAAGTCTGAAAGCTTTTGCTCCAGTTTTGGCACCAGGAACTTATACTCTCCACGTAAATAAATGTAACCGATTTTTGCCCCGATGGCCCACGAAGCAATTGCCATTCCGCAAAAGACTTTCTCAGGTACCATATCCAGGATCTCCCTGTCCTTGAAAGTACCTGGTTCACCTTCATCTGCATTACACACGATGTATTTATCCTCACCTTTTTCACGTGCGGCAAACTGCCATTTCAGCCCGGTGGGAAATCCGGCACCTCCCCTGCCCTTCAGCCCGGAGTCGATGACCGACTGGGTGATCTCATCCGGCTTGGATTGCAGGACCTTTTCGAAGATCTCCTTGCACGAAACCCTCTCGAAAATAAGATCTACTCTTTGTACAGGTATTTTTGTCATGTCATATATTTTTTTGCCGGTTTTACTTCTGCTTGATATATTCCCTGAGCACTTCCGTAACCTTCTGTGGCGTAAGCTCCGTATAAGGTTCGTCATTGATCAGCATGGCGGGTGCTTTGTGACACCAGCCGATACAATTGGTCTCCAGAAGACTGAACTTTCGGTCTGCAGTTGTCTCACCCAGTTTGATTTTCAGGGTCTCCTCAATGGTGTTGAGGATGGCACTCTTTCCTTTCATACTACATGAGATGGTTTTACATATCCGAATCACGTATTTCCCCTTTGGCTTGGAATCCAGAAAAGAATAAAAGGTCGCTGTTCCAAAGACATCTGCAGCAGATATGTCAAGCTCCTTTGCAACCTCGACCATATCCATATCCGACAGAAAGTTCTTTTCAGCAACGATATCCTGTAAAATTGGCAACAGTGCCTCCCGGCTGCTGCCATGTTTCCTGACAGCTTCACTGACCAGTTCCTCTTTAATCATCATAGTAATGCGATTTAATCTTTAAAAAATTAGCTTATGCAATAGGGTCTCCTGATTCTTTTGTGAAACGAATCACAATAATCAACGACGAATATAATTTCTTTATTGTTATTTCTGTAACAGTAAGCGATATTTTAGCAAACAATCGTCAAATTATTATTGAATCTGAATTAAAATAAGTGGATATACTCTTCTTTTCCTGTACTTTATCACCTTATTTAGCCAAATTAAAAATTAAAAAACCTCTTGCCGGAAATAGATTTTTAATTATAAAATGCATTGAAAGCTTCCCGAAGATGTGCACGTTGATGGATTGTTTGCGACACCGGCTGATTCTTCCTACCTTAGGAAATAAAAAAGATGATTCTTTCTCACATTGTTGCAGTTTCAAGGAATTTTGTGATTGGCAGAAACAATAAGCTTCCCTGGCGGATGCCGGAGGACATGCGTTATTTCCACAAGGTTACTGACGGGCACATTGTAATAATGGGTCGAAAAAATTATGAGGCCAACGGGAAAGCGTTGAAAAACAGGACCAATATCGTGATCACACGCAACAGGGAATTTAAACCGGACGATGCGCTCATTGCCCATGACATCGAAGACGCCCTGGAGATCGCAAGAAAATTTCACCCAGAAGAGGTGTTTATCGTTGGCGGAGGTCAGATTTACAGCAAAACCCTTGACATGGCAGACCGGATCTACATCACTGTCATAGAAACCGAGGTGGAAGGGGACGCGTATTACCCGGAAATTAACATCAATGATTACAAGGTCGTTTCAAAGATCGGGAAAAAAGCAGACCAGGAAAATCCCTACGACCACACCTATTATATCCTCGAAAAATAAGCCTGGGAGATCGAACCGGAAATCAGTACCAACAGAGATTACAGCATCTCAAAATAAATATTTCTCTTCTTATAACAATACCACGGATTTTCTTGCGTTTTAAAATAAAACTAAGTTTTTAGTTGATAAACTAATATTTTAGTTATATATTTGTTGCAGACATTGAACAAAGGAGAATCATGAAAGAACTTACCAAGGCAGAAGAGCAGGTGATGCAGATACTCTGGAAAGAGAAAAAGGCATTTGTGAAGGAGATCCTGTCACACTTTCCAGATCCAAAGCCAGCATACAACACCGTTTCCACAATCGTTAGAATTCTGGAAAAAAAGGGATTTGTCTCGCACGAGGAACTTGGTAAGTCGCATCGCTACTATCCCCTTGTACAAAAAGAAGAATACCGGAATGAAAGGTTCGCTGACCTGATGAAAGGGTATTTCAATAACTCAATGAAGCAGGTCCTCTCCCACTTCTCAACTGGCGACCGGCTGGACATAAAGGAAGCCGAAGAGATGATCA
>CAZOXI010000021.1:0-16834 GCA_964583445.1 uncultured Bacteroidaceae bacterium
CGCCAGGTATCAAAGCACATGCAACTTCTTTAAGCCACTGTGTTGCAGAATCTATCACCTCATCTGTAACTTTGGTATCCAGCTCTTCCAATAGTTCAAATACCCGGTCCCTGACCTGCAGTAATCTGCCTGCCAGTACTTTTTTGTGCAATACCCGGTTGACACTATTCCTTTCAGGAGAGACATTATCGATATTGTTGATAAACAGCAGGTCGCCTTCAATATCCTCCAGGTTTCCCAGCAGGGCACCATGCCCTCCCGGTCTGAAAATGAGCGAACCCGCTTCGTCTCTGAAAGGGACATTATCCAAATCAACGGCAATGGTATCGGTCTCCTTCTTCTGGAATGAATAGGAAATCCGGAATGCAGCACCATACTGCTCCTGCAGTTGCGGAACAATCTCCCTTTCAAGCCCTCTAAACCCATTGATATGCTCCTCCGAAACGGTAAAATGAATGTTAATTATTTTTTCCGGCAGCATGATCAGTGCAGCTTCATGAAGGTGCTCTTCAAAAGCAGTGCGTGTTGCTCCCTTGTGGGCATGAAATTTAAGAAGTCCCTTGGGAAGCATACCATAATTCAGTCCTTTTTCTGTCAACAGCATATCCAGCACATCCAGCGGCGATGCATGCTCTTCCACCGGGAGGTCGGGATAGAATGGATACTGGTTCAGATCATTGAAGAATTGCTTCGCAGTATCATCCGTAAGCAGATAAGCCTGTTGTTGCTCCACCGACTTTCCTTCCAGTGCATCCCGGATGGCATACAAAGCCTTGAACATGCGGGTTGCCGCTCCGGATGCAGGAACGAACCTGCACATTTCATACGATCCTTTCCGCGCATCAAAGTAAGCTGCAATCTCCTCTTTTTCCTTTTCATCATAGGCTGAAATTCCATTCCCCACGGTAGCTGGTGCTTTCAGGCGGGCATAAGGAAAACCCTCCTTGAAACGTTGCAGTTGTTTTTTTATGTTCTCAGGATCAGATCCCCGTTCCCGGATCTGCCGGATGTCTTCTTTGCCGAGCATGTCAAATCATTTTTCTCAAAGATAATTGAAAAATCAGCTTTCAGCCTGTACACGAGCTGCCCTTTTCCCTGCTTTCAGGGCATCGATGTTCATTTTCACGATCTCTTCTCCCTTGTGCCCAAAGATTGCTTCAATACTCAGCTCGAGCGAGGAGAAAGCAATGTCAAGATATGCTGCTGCTGCCCCAAGCATAACGATATTAGAGACCTTCCGCGTTCCGACCTCCGCAGCAATTGCATCTGCGTTGATCAGCAGGCTGTTTTCAATTTTCCGGATCTCGCCATAAAGTTCCTCTTCTTCCGGGTAATCCTTGATGTTCATGAATGGTTTTGTATTGGTAATCAGCCAGCCCTGCTCCGACAGGAAAGGCAGATAGCGCAACGATTCCATGGGCTCCACCGACAGGATCATATCACAACTCCCTGCCGGGATCAGGTCGGAGTGGATGGGTTGATCCGAAAGACGAAGATGGGACTGAACTGCACCACCCCGCTGACTCATACCATGGACCTCTGCCTGCTTGACAAAAAGGTCATTTTCAATTGCTGCCATTCCTATCACGGCTGCAATGGACAGGATGCCCTGTCCGCCTACTCCTGCTAAAATGATATCTTTCTTCATGATCTGAATATTTTTTTTTAAAAAAATGCTTTGGAATATTCGCAATCAGTTCGTTACTGCTGATTGCTCATTTTGCTTTCTTTTTGCGCCGGGAAGCGGTCTGGATGCACTCACGACTTGCGATAATGACCGAAACACCTTCATAGGCAAGTTCACCGGCAATGATCCCGGCATTCTCCTCATGGTGTTTTTTCAGGGGATTGATCTCGATAATGTGCTCCTCCTCCACACCCAGTCCCCTGCATATGTTCATCAGCCTGTTGGTAGCATGTGATTTTTGTCCTCCTGTCATACCGGTCGTTGAATTATCCGAAATAATCACAGTTACAGGGGTTTTTTCAATAACGGCATCCAGCAGCCCTGTCATTCCGGAATGGGTGAAAGTGGAATCACCTATTACAGCAACCGACGGCCGCAACCCGGCATCAGAGGCCCCTTTTGCCATGGTGACGGATGCACCCATGTCCACACAGGAATTGATGGCATTGTATGGAGGAAGTGCACCCAGGGTATAACAGCCAATATCAGAAAATACCCTGCCGGGTCCATAGGGTTGCAACGCCTCGTTCAGCGCATTATACATGTCGATATGGCTGCACCCCTTACAGAGGGCAGGCGGACGGTTGCCCACTACCTTTGGAACATCCAGCCCCTGGTGCGTTTCGATGCCAAGTGCGTTGGCAACAATACCGGGATTCAGCTCCCCGTCACGCGGAATATCCCCGCTTAATCTCCCCCTGATACGGTATTTACTCGTGAGTGCACCTGCCATCAGTTCTTCAAGCATGGGGTAGCCTTCTTCCAGGACCAGCAGCTCTTCTGTTTTATCGGCAAGCTGCTGAAGCATCCCCGGCGGTACCGGATAATGAGATATTTTCAGTACCGGGTGGTCGAGCCGGTAGCGTGTGGCAATTTCCATATAATAGTTGTATGCAATCCCGCAGGCCAGGATCCCCCGCGACCGATCATTGCCCTTGTGCATCACATTGAACCCCATTTCGGCTGCATCCGTTTCCAGGCTGGGTTGCTGGTCAAGGAGTCCCTTATAGCGCTTCCTTGCAAATGCCGGCAGAAGAATGAATTGTGTATGATCCTCCGGGATCATGGTATCGCGCTCCGGTTGGAGCGCCTGGCGTTCCACCCCTGACCTGGAGTGTGCAAGCCGGGTCGTTACCCGTATCAGTACAGGCAGCTTGTATTTTTCGGAGAGTTCATATGCCGTGTAGGTGAGGTCATAGCACTCCTGCTGACTGGCTGGTTCAAAAACCGGTACCATGGAAAATTTCCCATAGAACCTGGAGTCCTGTTCATTCTGCGAGGAATGCATGGAAGGATCATCAGCCACCAGCACCACAAGTCCCCCGTTGATACCTGTGATCGCTGAATTGATAAAGGCGTCCGCAGCCACATTGAGCCCGACATGCTTCATGCATACGAGGGCTCTCTTTCCGGCATAAGACATCCCGAGGGCAGCCTCCATGGCGGTTTTCTCATTTGCCGACCAATCGGAATGGATGTTGCGCTCCCTGGCGATACCTGAACGCTGAATGTATTCTGTGATCTCGGTGGAGGGTGTGCCCGGGTATGCATACACACCGGATATTCCCCCATCGATTGCGCCCTGCGCGATTGCTTCATCCCCTAAAAGAACCAGTTTGTCCATCTTAGTATTCACTTTTATTTGATCTCAAAATTAGAGAAAAATAAGCGGGGGAGAAACTATTGTTCAACATCTGCTACCGGTTGTCAAGCAAGCTGAATTCTAAGCGGGAAATGGACTTCATGCCGCGCCGGCTGATGGGAAAAATATTGCGCAGGTCAAGTATATAATGTCATGACGATTTTCCTGGATCCGCCATGGTTCCTGTACTCACACAGGTAGATCCCCTGCCAGGTGCCCAGGTTCATTCGGCCTTTCGTGATCGGGATGGTCAGGCTGTTACCAACAATTGATGATTTAAGATGTGCCGGCATATCATCGGGCCCTTCCATGGTATGGGTGTAAACCGGGTGATTTTCCGGGATCAGGGTATCGATAAAACTTTCAAAATCATCCCGGACCGAAGGATCAGCATTTTCATTCAGGGTTAGTCCTGCCGAGGTATGTTTCATGAACAGGTGCAGGATACCGTCACTTTCAGTATCAGGGAGCTGTGCTGACACCTCACGTGTTATTAATTCAAACCCCCTTCGCTTTGCCTGTATCGTAAATTCTTTCTGATAGATCATGCGAATTGCTTCAAAATGTTAATAAAATACAAATTTAAGCGTTCGTATACAACCTGGGGCAGATATACTGTAATTTTGACTATTTTTGAACGTTTATTGGTCAATATGGTGAATCTGCGGGCAGTTTTTACAATACTTCTTTTTTCGACACTCATTTCTGCGGAGATGGATGCGCAATTCCTGGGCTCCGGCAAAAAGGATCCCGAACTGATCCAGTTTTCAGGGATTATCAGGAACCTGGAGCACAGGCCAATCGGCCATGTTAATATTGTCATTCTCAACCGAAACCGCGGAACCACTGCAGATGGTAGGGGACTCTTTTCTTTTGTTGTTCAGCCGAATGATACGATCCTGTTCAGCCACGTTGGACATAAGTCCACGCTGCATGTGATCCCTGATACATTGGATACGGACCAGTATCCATCTGATATCTTCATGGTAAGCGATACCTTCAGACTTGCGGAAGTAAAAATCTTCCCCTGGAAAACATACCAGGAATTCAAAGAGGACTTTATAGCCATGGAAATGCCTACGGATGATGAACAGCGTGCCATGAAGAATATCGCACTCATAAAAACTCAGATCAAAATGAACGATGTAACTGCTACGCCCAATATGAATTTCAGAGAGGTGATGCAACAGCAATACAACCAGTTATACTACGAGGGACAGTATCCCTATTATACCATTTTCGATCCGCTGCGCTGGGCTGAATTTTTCAATGCATTGAAGCGTGGAGATTTCAGAAGAGATGATTAAAACAGAAAAACCTTTGCACATACAATTTATTGCCCTTTCCCCGAGTTATCCCTTTGTTCACCGTTATTCATGAGATCCGCATACCTTACCATACTGCTTGCCCTGATCCCTGTGCTGTCGATGGCCCAGGAGAAAGCCGTGCTGTATGGATCCATCACAGATTCAACAGGGATGCCCATTGACCTGGCCAATGTGGCCATTGTGGATACCAGGGAGGGCACCATGACCGGAGCTGACGGATCCTATGAACTGGTGCTCCCTGCTGACCGGGAGATTGAGGTGGTCGTCTCCTGTGTGGGATTCATTACTGCCAGCAGGAAACTCACCCTGCAAGCCGGTCAAAGACAACAGGCCGATATCATGCTTTACCAGGATGTGAAGAGCCTTGGAGAGATCTCCGTAAGTGCCCGCCAGGACCGTGCCAGCACCTTTCAGCGGATTGATGTGGCCGACCTTGAGTATATGCCGTCCACCACCGGGAAGATTGAAGCAATTATCAAATCTCAGGCCGGTGTAAGTTCCAACAATGAATTAAGCTCACAATACTCGGTGCGCGGAGGAAATTTTGATGAGAACCTGGTCTATGTCAACGACATCGAGATCTATCGACCTTTCCTGGTCCGCTCGGGAGAGCAGGAAGGGCTTAGCTTCATTAATTCAGACCTCGTTTCATCCATACGTTTTTCCGCCGGGGGATTTGATGCAAGGTATGATGACAAGATGTCTTCAGCGCTGGATATTACATACAAAACCCCTGATGAATTTGCAGGATCTGTCAACCTGAACCTACTGGGAGCCTCTGTCCATGTGGAAGGAATCTCGAAGAACCGCCGCCTGTCCTATCTCGCAGGCTACCGTTATAAAACAACCTCCTACCTGCTGAATACGCTGGAGACAAGTGGCGATTATAAACCGCAGTTTTCAGACCTGCAGGCATTGATCAAGTACCGGTTTTCCAGGAGTGTCGAGCTATCGTTCCTCGGAAATTATTCGTCCAACAAATACGAGTTCATCCCTGAAACACGCACCACAGAGTTCGGGACGCAGGATCTGCCATTCAACCTACGTATTTTTTACGATGGGCAGGAGGTGGATCAGTTCAATACCTATCTCGGGGCTTTGTCGCTGCATATTCAACCCTCAAATAACGTGAGCCTCAAATTCATCGCCACTGCCTTCCAGACCAACGAACGGGAGACTTTTGACATCCGCGGACAATACCTGATTAATGAACTCGACAATACCATCGGGTCGGCAACCTATGGTGACAGTATCCTGAACATCGGTATCGGCACCTTGCACAACCATGCCCGGAACTACCTGGATGCCTATGTAATTGCGGGTTCGCATATCGGCTCATACACCAGCGGCAATAACCTGTTAAGATGGGGAATCAAATACCAGTACCAGGATTTTTATGACCGCATCAACGAGTGGGAACTGGTAGATTCTTCGGATTATGTACTGCCATACAATGGAGAGGAGATTATCCTTTCAGAATACTCAAAAGCCGAAAACCAAATCACATATGACCTGTTCAACAGTTTCATACAGAATACCTGGGAGATGAATGCTGAAAAAGCAGACGTTTTTCTCACGTTGGGTATTAGGGGATCGGTCTGGAATTTCAATAAATCTGTAATGATCAGCCCACGCGCCACATTCAGCATTCAACCTGACTGGGAGCGCGATATGATGTTCCATCTTTCCGGGGGTTCCTACTACCAGCCCCCCTTCTATAAGGAAATGCGCTTGCCGAATGACATGATCAATTCGGACATCAAACCGCAGCGGTCGGTGCACTTGCTCCTGGGCGGTGACTATATTTTCAGTGCATGGGAACGCCCTTTTAAATTATCGACCGAACTTTACTACAAGTGGCTTGATGACCTCATTCCTTATAAGATAGAGAATGTACGAATCCAATATGCAGGAGAAAATATCGCCAGGGGATATGCGGCAGGCATAGATATCAAACTGAACGGTGAATTTGTTCCGGGCGCAGAATCATGGTTCACAGCCTCGCTGATGCAAACCAGGGAGGACATTGAAGGAGATTCCGTTGCTGTGGTGGTTGACGGAGAAAGACTTTACGAGGATGCCGGGTACTATGCCAGGCCCACCAGCCAACTGTTCAGTGCCGGTGTGTTTTTCCAGGATTATCTGCCAAACAATCCCGACTATAAAGTACACCTGAGCGCATTTTTCGGAACGGGCCTCCCTTTGAGCCATCCGGATGATGATCAATATTACACCGCGTTCAAAATGCGTCCCTACCGCCGGGTGGACCTTGGCTTCTCGAAAGTACTGAAAAGGGAAGGACAGCAACTTGCAGACAGGAATCCGTTCCGGTATTTCCGGACGATCTGGGTGAGTGGAGAGATATTTAATTTGCTGGGAATAAGGAATGAAGCTTCTTATACATGGATCAGGACCATCTCCAACCAGCGTGGAATTCCTGCCCAGTTTGGTGTCCCCAATTACCTCACCGGCAGACGGTTTAACGTGAAAATCACCGCGCGGTTCTAATCAGAATTTACTGTTAAAGACAAATTCGGATTGCGGCAGGCGTGTCCGCTCCTTCTGCTCCCGTGCTGCAATCTCTTTTGGTAATTGTGTTGGCGCTCCTTTGTACCCGATGGCAATCATGGCCGCCGGTTCCAGGTGTTCGGGCAAATTCAGCACTTTCCTGGCACCCTCGGAGTCATATCCACCCATCTGGTGTACATATAGCCCGCTTGCAGTAGCCTGGGCCAGCAGGTTGGCTACGGCCATGCCCGTATCATGAAAGGCAAACCTGTTCTCAGTGGTACGTCCGGGTGGCACCATCTCGGCCATGCTCAACGCCAACACAGGGGCCGTGCGGGCCCAATCCTTATTTGTATCATAGAGCAACTCAAACAGCACAGGGTACAATTCATCCCCTTTTTGAGCAACCATAAATTTCCACGGTTGTGCATTGAAACTTGAGGGTGCCCAGCGCGCCGCTTCAAAGAGTGCGTCAAGAACTTCCTGCTTTACCGGCCTGTCGGAAAATGCGACCGGACTCCAGCGATCAGATATAATTTTATGAATCTTCATTGTCTGAGGTTATAATTTCATATATTTTGTTTAATCTTTTAACAATTAAAGTAAAACAAAGTTCTTGGTTATCATGAAGAATGTTAAAAGACAGCAATATGTCTGAAAATCTTTACCGGCATCATGCAAATAAAAATCTGCATTCCATTAACTTTACGACATCATTAAAAAAACTGTACTCATATAAAGAACAGAACGCATGAACCCCTCATCATTAGGTATTGATATTTCAGCGGACAATGACAAAAGGGAATGTGCATATATAAATGAGCATTAAATCTTCATGATGGGGTTCGCCGAGCACAATATAAATATAAATATTCTGCGAGGCATCCAATCACCTTGAGAAAAAACGGAGCTTGTAAAAAATTGTAAATTAACATTATAACTATAATATATACGCATGAACACACAAGATTACATTCAAAGAGAAGAAAAATTTGGTGCCCACAATTATCACCCGCTTCCGGTAGTGCTGGACAAAGGAGAGGGGGTATACGTCTGGGATGTGGAAGGCAAGCGGTATTATGATTTCCTCTCAGCCTATTCAGCTGTGAACCAGGGTCATTGCAACCCAAAGATCATCAAGGCACTGACTGACCAGGCCAATAAGCTTACGCTAACCTCCAGGGCATTCTTTAACAGCGTTCTGGGTGAATTTGAGGAATATGTAACAAAATTTTTCGGGTACGACAAGGTGCTTCCTATGAACTCCGGTGCAGAAGGAGATGAAACTGCCATCAAATTATGCCGGAAGTGGGCGTATGAAAAGAAGGGCATTCCGGAAAACGAAGCAAAGATCATCGTTTGTGAAGGTAACTTCCATGGCCGGACCGTAACAATTATCTCCATGTCGACCGATCCCGATTCTTACAAGGGATTTGGTCCGTATACCCCAGGGTTCGAAGTGGTGCCCTACAATGACATTGATGCACTTGAAAAAGCACTGGAAGATCCCAACGTTGCCGGATTTCTCGTTGAACCCATCCAGGGTGAGGCAGGTGTATATGTACCCGATGACGGATACCTGAGCAAGGCTGCCAAACTTTGTAAAGAGAAAAACGTATTGTTCATTGCTGACGAAGTACAAACCGGCATCGCACGTACAGGTAAGCTTCTGGCATGTGACCATGAGAATGTCCGCCCGGATATTCTGATTCTCGGCAAAGCGCTATCAGGGGGTGTGTATCCTGTTTCGGCAGTACTTGCCGACGACGATATAATGCTGGTTATCAAACCGGGTGAGCATGGCTCTACCTATGGAGGCAACCCTGTAGCTGCCAAAGTGGCGATCGCTGCTCTCGAAGTGATTCGCGAAGAAGGACTTGCAGATCATGCTGAAAGGCTTGGTAAGATCTTCCGTTCGGAGTTGGAAAAACTGGATCATCCGATGGTAAGCCTGGTACGCGGCAAGGGACTCCTGAATGCCATCGTTATTGAACCAAAGGACGGCAAGAAAGCATGGGATGTTTGTGTGGCAATGAAAGAAAATGGCCTGCTGGCCAAGCCCACCCACGAGCATATCATCAGGTTTGCACCACCGCTCGTGATCAACGAAGAGCAGTTGATGGATGCTGTGAGCATTATCAAGAAGACGTTGGACGAATTTTAAGGTTTCACTGAACATAGAAGTTCAAACATTGTCTATAACCGTTGTGGAGCAGCAACGGAATTTCAGAGACAACGCTTGGAAACAGATCAAAGAACCGGGGCTGAAAATCTCCCGGTTTTTTGTTGTCATTTAGTTTCTGTATTTCCCGGTTTGGGCGCTATGCCCGCATTCCAACATTAAAAAGAAACAACAAAGTAGTGTCAGAATTTAAAAGTAGCGTCAGAAATACAAAGAATCAACCTGATATGAGTAAAGCAATAGATCCTTCCAACCTGGACACATCCGTTTCACCTGCAGAGGATTTCTACCATTATGCCAATGGAGGCTGGTTGAAGAAATACCCGATCCCGGATGAATTCAGCAGGTATGGCAGCTTCGACAAACTTAGGGAAGAGAACCGCGAGATCGTCAGGTCCATCATTGAGGAGGTTTCCAAAAAAGCAGGAAGCGACAGCGATGGCCACGTTCAGCAGGCTGACCCTGATACGGCTGCTGATCATATCGCACAGCTGGTAGGCGATTTTTACCGGCTGGGCATGGACACGGAGAAGATCAATGCAATTGGGATGCAGCCCCTGGAGAAGGAACTGCAGCAGATTGACCATTTACGAACAACGGATGAGATTCCGGAACTGATCACTTCATTTTACAAAAAGAGCATACCCACTGTGTTCTACCTCTACCCTTCTCCTGACCGGGAAAATTCGGAACAGATCATTGCCAACCTGCACCAGGGGGGCATGGGACTTGGCGATGTGGATTATTACCGGAACATGGACAAGCGCAGTAAGGAGATACGTTCAGAATACCGGACGTATATCGCTAAAATGTTCAATTTAACAGGTGTCGGACAGGCAATTTCCGAAACCTATGCTGAAATCATCCTTGCCATGGAGTCCAGGCTGGCCCATGCCGGAATGACACGCCTGGAGCAGCGCGATCCGCACAAGACTTTTAACAAGCGAATGGTCATCGATATGGAGGAGCAGTTTACCGGTTTTGGATGGCAGACCTTCTTCACAGCCCTGAATGTAGATATAGATCAGCATCTGAATGTAGGACAGCCAGAGTTTTTCAATACATTCAGCAGCATGTTGGCCGATACAGATATCAAAGACTGGAAAGTATACTTGAAATGGCGCTTGATCAATAGTGCCGCAAGCCTGTTATCGGAAGAATTTGAAACGGCAAAGTTCGAGTTCTATGGTAAATTTCTGTCAGGGAAGAAAACCATGCAGCCCAGGTGGAAAAGGGTCACCACTGCCACGGAGGATGCCCTTGGTGAAGCAATCGGACGCTTGTTTGTAGACCAGTATTTTCCTCCGGAAGCGAAAAAACGCATGCTCGACCTCGTGGAAAACCTCAGAATTGCCCTGAAGGAGCGGATCGTGGGACTTCCCTGGATGTCGGAAGTCACAAAAGTGAAAGCACTCGAAAAACTGGAACGGATACGTGTCAAGATCGGTTATCCCGATAAATGGAGAAGCTACGAACAACTGCAGCTCAGCAACCGGTCATACTATGAAAATTACCGTGAAGCTGCTGTGTTCAACCTGGAGTATGAATTGAGCAAGATCGGCAAACCGGCGGACAGGGAAGAATGGCATATGACACCCCAAACGGTTAATGCCTATTACCACCCGCTGATGAATGAGATCGTTTTCCCGGCTGGCATCCTGCAGCCTCCGTTTTTTCACAAAGATGGCGACGATGCTGTGAATTACGGCGCCATTGGGGTCGTCATCGGTCACGAAATGACACATGGTTTCGATGACCAGGGAAGAAAGTTCGACAAAGAGGGGAACCTGAATGACTGGTGGACTGCAGCGGATGCTGAAAATTTTAACAAGCGCACGAAGGTTTTGGAAGAACAATTCAATAAAATAAAAGTCATTGAGGACCTGCATGCCGACGGAAAACTATCCCTGGGAGAAAATATAGCTGATCTCGGTGGCGTTAATATTGCGTTTCATGCGCTGCAAAAAGCATGGGAATCGGCACCGCCTGAAAAGGAGATCGACGGGTTTACGCCCGAACAGCGGTTCTTCCTGGCGTATGCACATGTATGGGCCAACAATATCCGTGAAAAAGAGATGATCAGGCTCACCAAAGAAGATGTGCATTCATTGGGCATCAACCGGGTGAACGGACCGCTGCCCAATGTAGCGACATTCCACCGGGCTTTTAACGTCCAACCGGGCGACAAGATGTTCCTTCCGGAAAAACAGAGGGCAGATATCTGGTAGGACCGGATCCCCGTGGAACAGGACCATATGATTGCTTGTGCCTTTCGAGCCGTGAAAATGCGTTACATTGGACTGCACCGACCTCTATGTATGCCGTTCTTCCAATACCTTTACAACATCAGCCAGGTCAAAGCCCTTTTGGGTCAGCAGGACGAGCAGGTGGTAGATCAGGTCTGCTGATTCGTTCAGGAAGAGGTTGTCATCATCATCTTTCGATTCTATCACAAGTTCGACAGCCTCCTCCCCCACTTTCTGGGCAATTTTATTAATGCCGGCCTCAAACAGCCTTGTCGTATAGCTATTCGCAGGCATCTTCTTTTTCCGCTCCGCGATCAGGTCCTGAAGCTGACGGAGGAAGGAGATATCCGGATCATTTTTTTCCGAGAAACAGGTATCCTCCCCCGTATGACATACTGGTCCGTGGGCATATACCTTAATCAGGAGCGTATCATCATCACAATCCCCGATGATCTCTTTTACATCCAAATAGTTTCCACTCTCCTCCCCCTTTGTCCAGAGCCTTTTCCTGGTCCGGCTGTAGAAAGTCACCCTGCCTTCGGAACGGGTTTTCTCATAGGCTTCCCTGTTCATGAATCCAAGCATCAGCACTTTGGCTGAGTTGGCATCCTGGATGATTGCCGGCACGAGGCCTTCCATTTTATCAAAATCCATCATAATTATCTTACATTGATATGTTGTTCCCTGAGGTATTGTTTGAGCTGCGGTACGGGTATCTCGTTGTAGTGAAAAATACTGGCTGCAAGTGCCGCATCTGCTTTTCCTTCCCTGAATACTTCCGCAAAATGTTCCTCATTTCCTGCGCCACCTGAGGCAATCACAGGGATGGAAAGGCGTTCGGAAAGCGCACGAAGTGCTTCACATGCAAAACCGTTCTTTGTGCCGTCGTGGTTCATAGAGGTGAATAAAATCTCCCCCGCTCCGCGGTTTTCCACTTCTTTTGCCCAGCTGAAGAGTTCTTTCTCCACCGGAATGCGCCCGCCATTGATATACACCCCCCAGCGGCCATTCTCGAGCTTTGCATCGATAGCAACGATCACGAACTGACTGCCAAATCCTTCTGCGATCTGGTCCACCAGTTGGGGATTGCGTATGGCTGCACTATTGATGGAAACTTTATCGGCTCCCGCAGAGAGCAGAACATCAGCATCCTTCAGTTCATTGATACCTCCACCAACAGAAAACGGTATGTTCAGATGCATCGCGATCCGCTGTACCAGTTCGGAAAACAGCTTTCGCTTCTCGTGCGAAGCCGTTATGTCAAGGTAGACCAACTCATCTGCACCATCGCGGGCATATTTGGCACCCAGTTCAACAGGGTCTCCCACCTCCCTGATATCCACAAAATTGATCCCTTTCACTGTCATGCCATCCCGCACATCCAGGCATGGGATGATCCTTTTTGCCAGCATATTCTATCTGTTTAAGTATATAAATTTTTGAAGTTCCCTGAGGTTGATCCTTCCTTCGTAAATCGCCTTGCCAATAATAACCCCGGGTACCCCGGCTTCTTCGAGCAGGAGCACGTCATCCAGTGAAGCAACGCCCCCGCTGGCTACCAGGTATAGCTCTGGAAACTGCTCCAGGATCTCTTTGTAGACCTGCAGCGACGTTCCCTGCAGTACACCATCTTTACTGATATCCGTACATATGGTTTTCGTGATTCCTTTACCCATCCATTTCTGAATGTAGGGCAACAACTCTTCTCCTGTTGCTTCGGTCCATCCCGAAACAGCGATCTTCCCTTCACTGAAATCGCTTCCCAGGATGATCTTATCAGGTCCATGCTGCATGATCCATTTTTCAAACAGATCCGGCTCTTTCACTGCAATACTGCCACCTGTAGCCATAGCAGCCCCCGACTCAAACACGACCCGCAGATCCTCGTCGGTTTTGATCCCTCCACCGGCATCGATGACCAGTTTCGTTTTTGTTGCGATCTTCTCGAGGATCCGGTAGTTCACCACGCTACCTGCTTTCGCCCCATCCAGGTCCACCAGATGAAGCCTGCGCATGCCGTGATCCTCAAAGCGTTTCGCCATATCCAGCGGATCACCATATTCCTTTTTGCTTGAATATTCTCCCCTGGTCAGTCGCACACACTTTCCTCCGATCAGGTCAATGGCAGGTATAATATCAATCATAACGTAATAAAGTTTTCCAGTATTCTCTGCCCTGTGGGTCCGCTTTTCTCCGGATGGAATTGTGTTGCATAAAAATTAGCCTTTTGAAGGGATGCACTGAAATCTTCAATGTAATGACATCCTGCTGCTGTGTCATCGCACAGGGGAACGTAATAAGAATGGACAAAGTAGACATATGCGCCTTCCTGCACGCCCCTGAAAAGATCCCCTGAGGGCTGTTGCAGCTGGTTCCATCCCATATGTGGCACCTTATCACGTGGTGGGAACTTCAATACAGGTTCATCAAATATCCCGATACATTTTGTAGCGCCCTCCTCTGACCAGTCACACATCAGTTGCTGACCGAGACAGATGCCCAGCACCGGCTGTTTCAATGATCTGATCAACAGGTCAAGTCCCCGTGATGACAGGTATTCCATGGTACTGGCTGCTGCACCCACCCCGGGAAAAATCACTTTATCGGCAGACCTGATCTTTTGCTGGTCATCGGTGATCTCTGCTTCAACTCCCATTCTTCGGAGCGCGAAGTCAACCGAACGGATATTGCCTGCATTGTATTTTATAATGACAATTTTCATGTGTGTTGCGTCAATTATTATTGTGCCTGCCTTGTGTTATCAATATTTGATATTTCCCTGCCTGCTTTTTGTTTATTCATGCTGCCACCTGCTATTTACCCCAATCAAAACCTTCTGATCAGCAGCCTGAATATCCCTTACTCAGAGTGCTCCTTTTGTGCTGGGCAGCTGGTCACTTTCCATATCAAGCGCTACTGCTCCCCGAAGGGCCTTGCTGAATGCCTTGAAAATTGCTTCGATCTTATGATGTTCATTGGTCCCTTCTGCTTTGATATTCAAATTGCTTTTGGAGGTATCTGAAAAGGATTTGAAAAAATGAAAAAACATTTCCGTGGGCACGTCCCCCACCTTTTCACGTTTGAATTCAACATCCCACTCCGTCCACGGACGACCCCCGAAATCCACGGCAACCGATGCCAGTGAATCATCCATCGGTATGGTAAAACCATAGCGCCGAATTCCCTTTTTATCACCCAGGGCATTCAAAAACGCCTGGCCGAGTGCCAGTGCTGTATCCTCAATGGTATGGTGTTCATCTACATGAAGATCTCCCTTTACCTGTATCCGAATGTCAACATTCCCATGTCGTGCGATCTGGTCCAGCATGTGGTCAAAAAAACCGAGCCCTGTGGAGATTTCAGACACCCCGGCTCCATCCAGCGAAATTTCGACTTCGATATCGGTCTCGTTGGTCCTGCGCACCACCCTGCTGCTCCGCAATGATGAGCGAATAAACCCATACACTTCATCCCAGTTACCGGCGAGCAAGACACAATGTTCTGAGAGTCCTGCCCCATTCAGTTCTTTCTGCATTGCACCATCCCCAATCAGAATCCCCTTTGCTCCGAGGTTTTTTGCCAGCTGAATGTCCGTCAGCCGGTCGCCGATCACAAAACTGTTTTCCAGGTCGTAGTCCCCCTGTATGTAAGTCTTCAGCATGCCCGTTTGGGGTTTTCGGTTGGGCGACTGTTCTTCCGGTTTCGAAGGGTCAATCAGGATATCATCAAATACAACACCTTCATTTTCAAAGTATGTGAGCAATTTTTCCTGTACCAATTCAAAATTATCCTTCGGGTTTGCAGGGGTACCCAGCCCATCCTGGTTCGATACAATCACCAGTTCATAATCGGTCATCTTCCGCAGTTTATAAAGGTTCCTGAAGACCCCTGGCAGGAATTCCATCAACTCAAGGGAATCGACCTGGAAGGTCTCCGGTGGTTCGACGATCAGTGTCCCATCCCGGTCGATAAACAATGCTTTTTTTGTCATTTGTTATTCTATTGTATCCTTTTTCCGGATAACAGCAACAAAATCCGGAAAAATCGTTCAACAATTACAGATCACACGTTTCAATAAAATCGCGCTGGTATTGCATCAAAGCGTCGCTAAGCTTCCTATTTTCCTCTTTCGTTCCCACAGTAATTCTCAGGCTCCCTTCACACAAGGCGATGTTGGAACGATCACGCACGATGATCTTCTTTTCAACGAGGAAATTATAAATTTTCTTTGGCTTATTCACCTTCACCAAGATGAAATTTGCATCCGAAGGATATACCTTTTCAACGAAACGAAAGCGCCTCATCTGACGTTCCAGCTGATTCCGCTGTTCCAGGATCGTTTTTACCCAGGCTTTCACCTGTTCCTCCTTTTCGAGGGCTTCCATCGCAAATTGCTGGGTAAGCATGTTGATGTTATAGGGATATTTCACCATACCCATATACCTGGTCACCACCTGATCTGCAATGGCAATGCCTAACCGGATCCCCGCAAGCCCCCATGCTTTTGAGAACGTCTGCAATACCACCAGGTTCGGGATTTCCTGAACCCGGTTTTTCAGGCTTGCCCGCTGACTGAAGTCAATGTACGCCTCGTCCACCACAACCACGACTTCAAGCCTTTGTGCTAACTCAACGATCAATTCAGGATCAAATGAATTGGCCGTGGGATTATTGGGAGAACAGATGAAAAGAAGTTTTGTATTGTCATCGCATGCAGCATGAAGCGCAGGTATATCCAGTCCAAAAGAGGCGGTCAGGGGCACCTTTCGCACCTGGATATCATTGATGTCCGCACTCACCTGGTACATCCCGTAGGTGGGATCGATGGACACCACATTATCTTCACCGGGGGTGCAGAAGATCCTGAACAGTATATCAATCGCTTCATCCGACCCGTTACCAATGAAAAGCTGCCCCGGATCCAGGTTTTTCAGTGCAGCGATTTTATCTTTTAATGCCGACTGGTGCGGGTCGGGATAGCGGTTATAAGGTGTATTGAACGGGTTCTCATTGGCATCCATGAAAACCGCACCAGTGCCCGTGTATTCATCCCTTGCTGATGAATATGGCACCAGGCCGGTGATATTGGAACGGATCAACGAGGCTATTTTACGGTTCATACTTCGATTCAGTTATCAATCATTACAATGCCAGAATTTCCTTTCCGGCAATAACAGTGCGCTATACTTCTTCTTTGTTACCGGATGAGGCCATGCGTATACCAACTGCGTTCCTGTGTGC
>CAZOXI010000022.1:0-15427 GCA_964583445.1 uncultured Bacteroidaceae bacterium
CAAGGTAAGAGTCGGGCCGGTCCAGAACCTGGTGCCACATTCCCGTATAGGACTGGTGTCTTGCGAGACCGGCAATGTGATCTTCCAGCAGGCCAATGAGTTCATCTCTGGAGGAGTGATCTTTCGGAAGCATACTCAATAATTCCACATGGGCCATTGCCACCCAGCCATTACTTCGACCCCAGTGAGCAATTCCATTCTGTTGGTTATCGCTGTACCAGGCATGGTAGTACAGGCCATTGGACTCCCGGTAAAGGTAGGAATGAAAGTTCTTTATAAGAAGGACGGCATCATCCAGGTATTTCTCCTGTCCGGTAATATGGTACATACGGGCAAGGAACGGAACACTCATATATAAATCATCGGCCCAGAGTGTCATCTCCCTGGGTTTTGGGCGTACGATGGTTCGGTCGGCCATTCGAACTTCCCTGTTTTCAATGAAATCAGCTGTCCTGTCCAGGTATTGCCTGTATAATATCTCATTGTCGAAGTGTTCATAAACTTCTGCCAGGCCTGCTGCCATTGCACCACAATCGTCTAGCCTGGACATCCTGAAATAGAGATAGAAAGAGGACTTTTTAAACTGCTTTTCATACTGCTTCTCAAAATAGTCCAGGTGATCGAATATAAATTCATAGTTTTGCCTTGCAAAATCAATGTAGCCCTCCTCCCCAGTTGCTCTTCCCAGCTCTATCATGGCCAGGTTGAGAACGCCATTCCAATACTTCCACTCATTGTAAGGACTCTCTACCTTATAGCTGGCTTCAACAGGAAGTTTTTCGCTCTCCGCAAATTGTTCCCCGGTCTCTGTGTTGACGACCGTGAATGAGGTGTTTGCAATAATATGGTCTGCGATCAGCCGGGTAGTTTGCTCAGTAATGGGCTTAAAATCTTCAACCTGCGCAAGTTTTGCACACTTGTCAACCTGGTCCACGCACCCTGAGATAATGGCAAAGCAGACGAAACTTATAATAATTATTCTGTTCATGGTTTATCTATTTCATTTCAAAATCAATCTCCTGATCAACCGACCTGCTGCAGGAGCGGGTCAGTGCTGCGACAACAACAAGAAATATGAGGGTGTACCTTATCATTGTTTTTTATGTTCTTGAATAGTAATGTTTACCGGATTATCGATCCTGTTCTTCAGTTCCAATAAAAAAGAGAAGAATTCCTCCTTGTTCGTGAATCCATCGCTATTCTCATTCCAGATTCCCAGCCCATGCCAGCTTAGTTTGGTATGGTCTTTTGTGTTCAGCAGGAAGAGGTGATTCAGATCATCCGAAGCCCGATTGATTATGAAATCTTCTTTCACTAATACTGCCAGTCCAAATGTATCGGCAACTGTTTCTGATTTCTCAGCGATATTATGGGCCCAAATTCCCTCAATGCCATCTTCGTGGAAATAGTTGGCATCATCTTTTTTCATAAGCCCGGTACAAAGTGGTGGCGCGTTTTCAGGTATCATCAGGTCATGCTGAAATTCAGGATGGCCATCGTAGAGAATAAATCTTGAGGCAAGATCATAGGATGCGTCATCCAGCCTCCATCCATTTGTTTTTATCTCAATTACAGTTCGAACGGGACCGTATGAGATGATACGAGCAGTTCTGCTATCAACATTATTAAGGAATGTTGCCTTTGCACCATTCCATCCGCGTAAAGCCCCGATCGAGGCCGTTTTTCCTACCCATAATATATCTTTGCCGTAGTTACACTTTCTCTGGATGCTGTCGGAGTACCAGTTGGTCTGGATAAGCTCCAGCCTTTTCTCCTTCTTCCCATACAGGTCAATGGACATTCTTTGGTCGAAGTAGACCCGGTAGGCAACCTGTTTATTTTCAAATGCAGGACCATGGTGGAAGCAGTCCTGGTAGAGATTACCTCCTTTTGCAAATAGACTATCCACCAGTTTCATATCCTTTTTCAGCATAAGCTGGGCCCATGTGTGATCTTCGAAATCAATGGATTCGTTGTAATCGTTTTTATCGTAAGTGAGTATAAATTCTTTGGTTTCTTGTGGTTTCAGATCACAAAGGAATACCAATTCATCTGCTCTGTTATCCCCATCCAGATCGTCCAACTGGTGAGGTATCATCTCATCACCGTTCGTTACTCTGAGAAATCCTTTCTTACAAATTGGAAGAGAGAACTCATCCAATGGTATGACAACCGCTTCGTTTGGACGGAATTGGGTAGTTGGATTTGAGATATCTATACGATACGAAAAATCAGTCCCATTGCCACAGGCAGTGAAGAGCGCAAGAAGAGTGATGTACCAGGGGTGCTTATGTTTCATTATTTTTTGATCTTATATTTGTAGAGGCCATATGAGAATGCCCGGGGCAGCTGGAGTTTTATGCTTCCCTCTTTTGACGTCGTTAGTTTCTCATCTACCCCTGATCCTAAAATGCTTTTCAGGCTGATATCGCTTCCTCCGGGAAGAAAGGTGTTCAGCGTCCCGGTACTTTTCTCCGTATACTCTCTGAATATCAGCAGGTATCCTTCAGTTTCGCCTGTGATTGACTGGAATCCGGTCCAACAATGACCTCTGGGTTCGGATCCAATGGGAAGGATATCCCCCCGATGGATTTCATGCATATGTGCTTTGTAGGTCTTGATAGTTTCTTTTAGCAATAGCGCTTCAGGAGGTAGTTTACTTCCCTCAAACCAAGCCAGGGGCTGGGCCATCATGGTTATGGCGAATAAATAGTCAAAGGGAATATTTATCGGGGCCAGGGGATCCCCTGGCCTGTATAGTTCAGCATTTCTCCATTTATTGAGAAATTCGATTTGGAGCTTTTGGGCAGGAACGTAGGGTGACAGCATCCACAGGTTTCTCAGGGTCCAGTGAGGATAATAGTTCAACCAGTCTGTATATCGATTCTCAAGGAAAATATTTCCATACTGGTTTAGGGCGTGATAGCCTGGGCGTCGGGCAATGCCGGTTACATCAAGATTAATGACGATTTTATTTTTGGAAGCCAACATTAGGGTATCCAGAAAACTCCTGAAATTCTCTTCTGCCTTTTTTGAGTTAAGGATAAGTCCATCAATCTTGTATGTCACTATGCCATAGCTGAAATAGTAGTTCAGTATGGTTTCGGCATCTCTTTTCCAATTTGCATAGTCGTTGGTATGGCTGGGATTAAACCAGAGGCCAAGTTCTATATTTGATTCTTTAGCTGTATTCACAACAGGAGTTAATCCACGGGGGAATCGCGCTTTATCCACAGTCCAATAGTCTTCATTATTCCATATATTTTCCAGCGATCCGCCCTTTTCTGCTGAATTTGCCGTTCGTCCGGTCTGCCATCCATCGTCTATTTGAAAGTGGGTAATTCCAAGCGCCATGGCAGCTTTGATTTCCTTTAGACAAAATTCTTCACTGATTGCTGCATCCTGACTTCGGTCTCCCCAGGTGTTCATCATAATCATTTCATCTTGCTCCTCATCCAGAATCCGTAGGTTTCTCTGGTATGATTTCAGGGCTTTCAGTTTTTCAAATGTTTTGTTTTGTGCAACACCAGTCACAAAACCCATGCAGCGCACCCAATCGTCATGTTTTAAATCTGTTACAGCAGTGTTTAAGCCGGTGAGGTTTACTTCCAGATAGTGTTCACGATTTTGCTTTGTAATAAAATCGCAGCCAGGATAATTGATCTGTGCCTCCGAGTTGGGCGATTCTTTCAGGATAAAAAGCGAATTTTCTCCCAACTCCTCGTTTATAAAGATTAGATTTGCCTGGATTCTGTTTTGCCTGCTGAAAACAACGCTATTTCTCTTTTCAACAAGGTTATTGTTATCGTCGGTTCTATCCAGGAAGTTTATGGATTCAATATTCCAATGAACACCATCCGGGTTCAGACTTTCAATCACCGCAGGTATTATTCTTCCTTTGCTGTTATAGGTGTGCCATGGCCTTGTTCTTTCTCCTTTTAAAGAAACGGTGCAAGCGATTGCAGGTGTTTCAGAAAAGAGCTTAAATTCACGTTTTAAAACCATTTCATCGAAATGGCTTAGAACAGTTACTACTATATGGGCCGGAGTGATGCCAGTCCCTTTCACTACTTTGAGATGAAGATCACCACCGCTTTTTTGGATGGCATCCGGGATGTGAAAATCGGGTAGGTCCCCTTTAAAATCCCATATATGGCTACTCTTTTTGTTGCGTATGGAACTGGTTTTAATGTGTCCATCATTCCAGATAAATACTCTTTGAATTAGCGAATTTTCCAGAATTAGAATTTCCCCGTCAAAGCTCACTTTACAATCTTCCAGTGAAAGTCTTTCTGCCCTTATGGGTGTCCAGCCAACCAGTTGAAGGCATAGAAACAGTATGATATATATTTTATTCATTTTCATTTATTGAAAGTTTCTCATGCACCCATTGATTGATGGTTTCCTGCTGCTCGGGGTATCCGAAATGTTATCTCCTCGCCTGTTTTATATTTCCAGTTGCATTATTGTTGCAGGACCTTCCAGATAACCAAGCTCCACAAGGAAGGAATCCATTTCCAGCACTGTTCGTTTGAACATTTCCGGTCCGCCTTTGCCAAGATTAAAGAAGCCGTGTTTCTGGTCTTTGTAAACAATGGTAGTACAGTATGCGCCCACTTTTTCCATCTTCTCCTGGTAGTTATATGCATTTTCAACAGATAAATTTTCATCCCGGTCACCCAATTGAACCAGGGTAGGAGGTGCCCCCTTCCTTATGTTGTGCGCCGGCGAAATTTCCTTGTATCTGGCTTCAAACAGATGATATCCATAGCCTTCGGGTCCGTTGTCAAATACTGGATTAAACAGAATGAGGGCATCTGGGTTGGAACTGATTTCCAAATCCTCATCCGGGTGTTCCAGACCGGGAAGATGTGCACAGGCGGCTGCCAGATGGCCTCCCGCGGACCCTCCACCGGCGGCAATCATATTAGGTTTTATACCTAATCTTTCAGCATTCTTTCGAACCCATCGCATGGCAGCTTTGGCATCCATTACACATTCGAAGGGAGTGATGCTATCCCGTTTGGTTAATCTGTAATCGGCTTGAATGGCTACCATACCCCTGGAAGCCAGGTACTCTGAATGTCGATCGAATTGTGTGGATGCTCCCTTTCTCCAGCCTCCGCTATGAAAAAAGACGATGGCTGGCAGACCCTGCTCCGTGATATTCTTCGGTTTATGGATGTAAAGATATAAGGTGTCGGAACCAATAATTTTAAATATCTTTCTCGTTGCCCCTTCCTTATCTATCGGCTGATTGTTCATCAGCTTCCAGGTTTGAAGATTCTCTTCCCACCATTTCAAATGTATTTCAGCTTCGGCGTGGGGATCAATTCCTCTCTCTATCCACTTAGAAGCATATTTATCTTCACGTTTTTGAAGAAATGGAATCATGAACTCCTGTGGCTCAAATTGATGATTGATATCGCCGGTTTCCTGCTCCCATTGATGCAGTTTCTCCCTCATTTCAATAAGCGTACTGGTGTAATCAGAATCACATGCTAAATTGATCAACTCTTCAGGGTCATTTGAAATGTCGTATAGCTCCTCCGGTTCTTTGGTAGGTTTAAGAAGGTGTTGTTGGGCGGTTGATAATTGCCCTTTTTTGTCCATTACCCTGATAAGGTGGAGCATGGGGTAGAAGAACGCTTTGTAATGTCCGAACTGGGTATATGGCCTGTCGGGCATGTCATTACGGATGTATTTATATCTCTTTGTTCTAACACAACGTATCTTATCCACAACACCATCACATCGGTCTCTAGCTGCGAAGATTTGTTCTCTTGGAGCATAGTCTTCAGCAATGATGGATTTGCCTTCCATGTATTCTGGAACCGGAACATTTGCAATATCAAGTATGGTGGCTGTGATGTCTATGGCACTGATGAGATCCTGATTGATCTGTGGCCTTGTGCGCTCTTTTTCCCACTTGACGATCATCGGGATTTTTATTCCGCTATCATATAGCCATTGTTTGCCCCTGATATGGCAGCGGCCATGGTCTCCTACAAAAATGATAACTGTATTGTCAAATAGGTTATCTGCCTCTAGTCTGGTTATGAGTTGGGCTACCTGTGCGTCCATGTATTGAATAGAATTAAGGTACCTGGCCCAATCGGCCCGGGCAACCGGATGATCTGGATAGTAGGAGGGAAGAGTGAGTTTTTCAGCTCTTACAGGGTGGGCCACATCATGCTCAATACCATACCAGTGGTCATCCCGGTGGGTCGTATAGATGGAAGCCTGGGCAAAAAACGGCTGACCGCTATTCGCATCTCTCCAATCTGTGCCATCAAAGAGACTATCTGCTCTGAAATTGAGATCTGTTTTACCCGTTCCGTATACATCGTGGACAATATTGCAGGTGAAGTAGCCTGCTTCTCGCAGAAGGTGCGTAAAGGGGCGAATACCCATTTTTAGCGGACCGGTTTCGCTTCGATGGTTATGACAGCCTATACTGTTCTGGTACATTCCTGTCATGATTGCAGACCGGGAGGGTGAGCAGACCGGAGACGTGGTAAACGCCCCAGTGAAAAGTTCTCCCATTTTAGCTAGGGAATCGAGACATGGCGTTTTTAAGTCTTTATTCCCATAACAAGAGAGGTCTGTGCTTATATCTTCTGCGATGATGAGCAGAATATTCTGCTTTTCTGACCTGGGGGTACAGGACATAAGCACAATAGAGAAGAATATATAGACCGCGTTTCTCATTTTATTATTATGATTTCTTCCATTGCTGTTTGATCATTGATAAGCCAATCGGTTCGATCCGTAAAATTGCAGTTTTCGAACCGCAGATTACGATTGATTTCTCTCAGGCGAATCAATTTTGTATCCTGAATATTTACGTTAAAAAGGGCTACATTTTTACAATTGGTTATGGATGCAGCGAAAATACTATCGGCATGAATTTTAATATTATCCAGAATAACATGTTCTGCATCGGTTGCATGAAGTCCTATATTGGCATCAAGAGTAATGTTCTTCAAATGGATGTTTTTCATGGCGTGCTCCGGCAGTCCAATCAGGCTTATTCCAGTTTCAGCACCAATGCAGGTCACGTTTTCTATATGGATATTATCATATTCCGGAGTTCGCTCAGTAACTTTATGAGCGGGTAGTCGGGGCGTATATCTGAGCATATTCACAATAATTCCTTCATGAACTATCTCTTTCATGTTTATGTTCTTTATGTAGATGTTTTTAATTGCAGCACCTCTGCCTCTGGCTGTTTTAAGTCTTATGCCCCGGTCTGTTCCAGAAAAATTGCAACTATGTATATAGATATTGTGTATTCCTCCGGAAGTTTCTGATCCTATGACTATTCCGCCATGTCCTTTTTTTGTATTGCAGTGCCTTACAATGATATTTTCAGAGGGGATATTCACTCGTAAACCATCCTCGGCTCTTCCTGATTTTATGGTGATGCAATCATCACCGGTGTTTAAATCACAGTACTCGATAAGTACATTTTTACATGATGAGGGATTTATCCCATCTCCGTTTTTAGTATGTCCATATTCACCTTCAGTAATGATAGTAACCCTCCTAATGATTACATTTTCGCAGTAAACCGGGTTTACAGTCCAGAAAGGACCATAAAGGAAAATAGGGCCTTCGATAAGCAGGTTTTTGCAGTTGATAGGCTGGACGAACGAAGGAGCGAGGAAATTACCCAGGGTATCAGCAAAAACGCGTTCTTCAAGAGGTATGTTATCAAGGACCATTTGTTCCAGCTTCTTCCATGCAGGAACCCTTCTGTCATTGTATCTCCACCACGCTTTTCCTTGTCCGTGAAATACCCCCTCACCGGTAATTGCAATATTCTCCTTGTTGTTTGCATAAATAAGCGGCGAAAATTTGTAGCACTCGATACCTTGATGTCGGGAGAAAACGGCTGGCAGATAATCCGACAAATCGTTTGAGAATTTCACATAGGCACCCTTTTCAAGGTGGAGATTGATATTCGATTCCAGGTGTATGGGGCCGCATTCCCATTTGCCTGAAGGGATGATAACACTTCCGCCCCCGTTTTTTACTGCTTCGTTGATTGCTAATTCTAATGCGCTATCAATACGAAAACCGGAAGATAATTCTGCGCCAAAGTCCAGAATACTATATGAAGTCCCCGGGATGGCAGGCCGTTGTAACTCCTTCATTGGGAAAGGAGTATCCAGCTTCTCGATAAGGTCATTTTGTTCCTTGAATGAGAGAGATGCGCTTAATTTCCAATATGGAGATGTTTGATGTTGGGTTGCCATCTGGTACTTCAGCCGATTGGCGATTTCTATTTCGGTGGATGCCAGATTGGTAGTCTCCTTGGGATCGCTGTCCAGGTTGTACAGTTCAAGCTGGTTTGTTCCGTAATTGTAGATGGCTTTCCAGTTTTTATCACGCAGCGCCATTACGCTTGGATGGGCATTCCTATGAAATTCCCAGAATTGCGTGCGAGGTTTCGGAGCATGGTCTGGGTTCAGCAGGGTTGATGCAAATGAAGCTCCGCTAATGTTTTCTGGTACCGGAGTATGGCTGAGATCACATAGTGTTGGAAGCACATCCCACAAAGCCAGGGGATGATCACACTCACCAGGCTTAATATGGTTTTCCCATTTTGCAATAAAAGGAACACGCAATCCACCCTCATAGAGTGAACGCTTCACTCCTCTCAAGGTTCCGGTGCTGTTAAAGTATTCCGGATCACAACCATGCTTGCCTCTGGCTTCTGGTCCATTATCGCTGGCGAATATGAGAATCGTATTCTCACTTAGCCCGAGATCGTCCAGAAATTCAGAAATCTTACCAACATCAGTGTCCAGTTGATGAATCATCGCTGCATAAGTTGCTCTGGGGAAATGGTTCCTTGGATAGCTGGTGGACCCATTAAATGGGACCTCTTCATACCGGCCTTTATACATTTCCAGAATGTCCGGTTTAGCAACCAATTCTGCATGTGGAACAGTGTATGCTAAGTAGAGGAAGAAGGGATTCTCCTTATTTTCAGAGATGAAATTCAACGATTTATCAGTGAAACAGTCATGAATATTTGCCCCTCGTTTCCCATCCATATTTTTAGGTACAGCAGTAAGCGTATTGTTTTCCCAGATTGAATCGGGGTAATAGTAGTGTGCCTTCTTCTGATTCAGGAACCCAAACCAGTAATCGAAACCTTTATCGTTTGGGGTTCCCTCTGAATGGGCCTCTCCAAGTCCCCATTTTCCAATTGCTGCCGTGGCGTAGCCATGATTCTTAAGCAGCATTGCAATGGTTGTATCATTTTTTGACAGTGGAATGCGTTGGTCTCCATAACCGTTCCCCCTTACGGTACATACTCCTGTATGCTGCCCACACAGAAGTGTGTTCCTCGACGGTGCGCAGACGGTACTCCCGGCATAAAAACTGGTGAACTTCATTCCCTCAGACGCAAGCTGGTCAATATTGGGAGTTTCAAATTTCTCCTGTCCATAGCAGGACAAATCCCCGTAGCCCAGATCATCTGCCAGTATGAAAATAATATTTGGCTTTACGTTGGATACCTCCTGATTGCTTGTGCACGAGAAGGTAGCAACTAGGATTAGCAGTACGATTATGTGTGTAAGTTTATTCATTAGTAACCGGTACTCTTCATCTCTTTTACAGGCCAATATGTAGGGTCATTGGTTAGAATGACATCCCCGATCATTAACGGCCCTGAATCACTGCTGATGGATAGGGTATGGGCTCCTTTACGGAGATAAAACTCCTCTGCAGAACCCGAAGTTTTTATTCCCATTGGAGACCATTGCCAGGTATTATAGAGGCCAAATATTTTCCACTCAGTCTGGATGATATGATCAATTGTAACATTGTTCGTGAGCTCCTTGTTAAAAGGGAGAACAGAGAATCCCCATATGGTATAGGTTCCCTCTTCTTCTATTTGAAATTTGAATGTTGCACGGGAACCTTTGCCATATAGTTTTACTGCATCCTCTGCTATTTGATCAACTTGAAGAACAGCGCCGTTCTCAAGAAAGGCAACTGATGGTTTAAGATGGATTTTATGAATTGGGGGATTCGGTGTTTTTGCATGAATCATCTGTGATGGTTCAGATTCATTTCCCTGCCTGTCCACTGCACTCACCCTGTAGTAGTACTCACTGTTTTTTTGAAGTCCCCAATCGTTGAAGCACAGGTCTGTTGTTGATGAGATCAGGTGATATTGATCACAACGAAAATCCGGAGTTGTGAATGCGTAAACGTTGTAATAGAGTGCATCATTAACTGGCTCCCAGCAAAGATGGATAGCATTGGTAATTACATCCTGAATTTCAATCTGCGATGGAGTGACCGGAGGAATCTCGTCAGCCTGCATGAGTCCCCTGGGCATAAAATGCATGTCATTGGATAGAAACAGTTTGTCGATAGCTTCAGATCCATTCCTGCAAACAAGGGTAAGCTCGTTATTGCCCTTCTTTAACTGGAGTTTCTGATTTAATTTCTGCCAGCTCCAATTAAATTCCGGGCCAGAAAATGAGCCAGCTGCTGTTCCGTTTTCCAATACCTCAATTGAACCGTGCCCGGTACATAATCCCCAGAGAACATATTCCCCTGAAACCGGTACATTGAAGGTGTAATGAACGGAACCCTCCCGTTCTTCATCTCTGGACATAAGAAAGTAGCCATTCGAAGCATTTTTCATATCCATTTTTGACACCACAGGGAATGTGCAGTCACCCGTTTCTGCTTCAATGGGGATTCTTACATACCCTTTCCAATCCCCCTTGGCAGAGGCCTGTATCTCGTTAGAGACCCTGCTTTCAAGTCCGGAAAATTCAACGGCGGTTATCACATAGCAGGTCCTCTCTTTTGATTTTAATAGAAAGGATGTTTCAGAGGATGGAAGGGAAGCAACCAGTTTATAATTCATGCCGCTCTCCTTTGAAGCGTAGATATTATAGCCGGAGATTTCTTTTCCAGGATTTGGAGGATCCCATGTAATGGTAGTATGTTTCCCTTCAATGACAGCATTTTTTGCAGTTGGAGGCTCAGGGTATTTGGCTACCGATACATATATATCTGTGTACTGTCCAAGCACATCACTATTGGACATCACCTTTGTGCCATCCGGGCTGCAATTTGGGTGCGGGTGAGTACTGTGGTGATTTGGATGCCAGTCATTACTATGATCATACCGGGAAGTATGATTCATAAAAAGATTCTGGTAAGTACCCTTCTCATTAATGGAAACATAATTTACAGAGCCCGCACCAGGTCCTCCATCACAGACCATATGCAGTCCGTCCTGGCAAATTGATGCATGTCCTCCATAGGGATAAAGCGTCCTCAACCCTGTGCCATCATAGCGTATTGCATCATATCTCAGGTCGAAATTCTTTGTTCCATCAGGCAATTCTTCCCGCGCATTGAATATGATCCATTCTCCACCATTCATCCAGTCGGGATGTCCACCGTTTATTTTAATCTCTCTTCGATCAGAGCCGTCGGGAAGACAGGTCCACGATCTTCTTGGCTTATCGAAGTTAAAAAAAATCCTTCCATTATCTGCTTTAGTAAACCTTAATCTGTGGTAAAGCTTTCCAAAGTTCACTGTTGATACCTCTCCGCTTCTGTCAACTATATGTGCACGCGATACATGCTCCTTATCTTCCCATCTACCCCCCATATGATCACCAAATAAAAAAAGTTTCTCTTCCGGATGCGGAGGCATCATCCTCCCCAAATCACGAGGTGCATTTATGATCACCTCTTTTTCTCCCGATTCCACATTTGCGGCAATCACTTTTGTGGCAACTATTTCTCCATTGGATAACTCTTTTTCGGGATAGTATATGATATCCGGGATACACTGACTCCAATACCCTTTTCCTCCGGGTATGTCAATATGAGTGTTCAATGGTCTTAAGCTGGAACCATCTGCGCTCATAAGCCAACGTTCATTTTCACCCTTTCTGGCGGTAATAAAAAGCATGGTTTTACCATCTGCACTCCAGACCGGAATATCAGTATATTCATTTGTCTCAATGGCCGGATCATTGGTCATTTTCCAGATTAATCCATCAGTTTCCGGATCATGGAATACAACTCTCTCTGAGTAGTGTGATTCTTTGTTCTTCCAGTCATCATAGTATTTCTGTCCTCTGCGACTTCCGAGTTCAGTAAGGTTTTTATTGTATCCTAATCTCGATGCTGTTTTGAAATCGTTCTTTATCACATCCGGGCTGTCAATTTTGTAAACCCTGAAATTATCCAGTCGCAGATGGTTTGATACGGTTCTGAATCCAAACCAGCCTGTTTGATAGGGTTGGGGGTCATGCAAGTGGAACAATAAGGTAGTATCCCGGAAGACTTTTATAGTTGAGCCATTTACATGGATTTTCATTTTGTATACTTTGTTTGCTTCAAGGTCAAATTCTGGTCCTTTCAGATCATGCTCCGGGAGCAATGGGCGGTTCCCATGACCTGTATATCTGCGAAATCTGGACGTGGTGTTTTTGTGGCCCCCGATTCCAAAATAGTACGTTCTTAGTTCGTGGTAGTTTTTAAAACTGCCACCTCTCGAGACGCTGTTAGATCGCCACCCTTCGAACAGATCATAGGGAGCTCTCGGATGACGTGCCATAAAGAAACAATTAAGATCTCTGCAATTATCAAATTCTTCTCCATTTACGACTAATTCTGCTTCATATTCTATTAGCACCGGACCATTCAGAATTTCCTTATACCATACTGTACAACCACCTCCATTGATATCGAGCTGATCATCAATAATTGAAGTTTTTCCCTCTTGTGTTTGTTCGATGACCCAGTTTGAGATGGTTGCAGGATTGTCGAAGTTGTCATGATAAAGCAGTGTTATCCCACTAAAATCTTGTCCATTCAAACAGTCCAGAAAAATGTACAGGACAACCAATGAGCATATCAAAGGTCGTTTTAACGGGGTGATAAGAAATCGCACTGGCATTATGAACATGGATTGAAATGTTGAATGGAGTATAAAAAATGAACTGAATTCTAGTTTACAGTTTTGTGAATCTCACAGTTTTTCTGGTGCGTTTAGCTGTGATAACACTAAAATATAATCCTGGCTGTTCTATGTTCTTCATTTCAGGAAATAGCAGGTGTTCTCCTTCTTCAAGAATCTCATAATATTGATAATCTGCTTTTGCTCCGGTTATGGAGAAAGTTTCAATTTCTACATCGGAGCTCTCCGCAAGCATTACTCTGAACACAGGATTAATTACCACAGGATTCTTTATTATTGAGATTTGAGTTGCTGAAACAATATTGTTTCTCAGATTAGTAAGATATTCTCCATCCGAGAAGACAGCCATTATCTCAATAGTACTATCCATTTGCATGGCAATTGGGTTTTGTGAGCTCTCGATATCACCTCTCCACCTGACGAACTCATATCCCGTGTCGGGAATGGCGGTCAGTGCTACGACAGTTCCCTGGGTATATTCACTTTGATTTGGTGTATAACTTACAGAGCCTGATCCATCAATGGTTATGTTAATAGAATACCTGTCAGCATCCCTGAAGGTCGCTGTGAGTGTAATATCTTTTGCGGGCATTGATAATGTTGTCGCTTCGGATTCAGTATCTTCAATATATTCAGTATCTCCGGTCCATTTGTCGAATACCATACCAGATGGTGCAATGTCAGCTGCAATTGTTCTACTGGCTCCTTCCACACACAATACATCACCCTCCCCATTGTTTACAGTTAACAGGTATGTTGCAGGAGAAGGATTATCAAGATAGTCGGATACCTCTTGCGGGGTTAATCTTTCAGGGGCAAGATCCACTTTGTACCATCCCCAATAGGTTTTAATAATAACATAAGTTCCGTCCGGACTTTGCCATCCTTCAGGTTGGTAGGAAGATGAACTGTAATCTGACTCGTAACCGATGTAGTGATGGGCGATTCTTCGGGGCAGCTGACAACTTTCGCTCTCTAAGGCGCTCTCATAGACCTCTCCATAACGGGTTGACCAGGTAAGATCGTAAACTGCCGGCCCATGTGTAGATAGCAGGCTGGACTCTCCGTGTCTGTTTGAAGAAACCTGTCCTCCGCTGCCAATGTTTTCAGAAGGCCATAAATCCATGGTAAAGCGCTTTAATTCAGTAGGAGCATCCGGATCAAAACCATGGAAATAGGCTCGTTTTGCCTGTGAAGATAATCCTAAACCTTGATAATATTCTGCATCGGCATTATTATACCTTACAATGATGCCCGGGATGAGGTTACCATTATCGTTAAAGTAGGTTGGATCCATGTGAGGAGTCCTTTTGTATAATTTTTGCTTTTCCAATCCGTTATAATCCCGGATTTTTGTGCCTCCGCCATCTTCATCAAGCTCGAAAATGAATCCCGCAAATGCGATTGCATAATCTACTTGACCAAGTGAAAAAGTTGGAAACGTCTGTTCTGGATTCCAGTAGTCTCTTTCTCCATCCACATGACGAACAACCTTTTTCTCATAAAAATTATATACGAAGCACTTATCCCCCTTATTTCCAATCAGGAAATCTCCATTGGGTGCCACATCGTTTCCATCGCCTCCTGCGATTTTATGGACGGTAAGTGAAAAAGAGGCAAATTCCTGGTATAACTCGGTTTTATTCTCCTTCAGACAGTATGTGTATAGTTTATTGGAATGTAAATAGAACAGTTTATCAGGATCTCCGGGCATCCATCTAAGTTCCGGCAGTTTTCCATCTGTCTTTACCAGATTGTTTATGGTTTCATACTGAATAAACGCGCCAGAAACCCCATCGAAGAGTGCGATGGTTCTCGAAGTTGTACCAGTTGATTTATTCAGAAAGAAAAAGGATGAATCTGCATTCCAGGCATTTCGCTCAGAGTTCATTATTGTGTGGCCATATTCATAGATAAACGTCCACTTCCTTCCAAATGCCGGATCATAAAACGAGTCACCGATGTTTTTTGGTCTGATTGCATCATAATCTGAAAGCGACAGAGGCATTACATCTATATTTGTATAGATCCTTTTAATAAATTTCCGAGTTTCTAATTCTGAATGTATGGACCTGTAATAGTCTAACTCATTTTGAGCGCTCAGCGAGCTTACAGTTAACAGAGTAACGAATAACAGAAGCCTGGTTTTTTTCAATTCACGCATTCTTTTTAAGATATTAAACTGCCGGTCCTTCGCGACCGGCAGTTTAGGTATGATATTATTTTACGCTTAGCTTAAGTGTTTTTAATTGATTGCCAGATATAATATTGATCATATATAGTCCTGAACTTAGGCTACTTAAATCATATTCCATGGTAGATGAGCCTTGAGGTGCAGCTCGTTCGAACTGATCAACAAGTTGCCCGTTCATGTTCAGTACATTCACTTGAATTCTGGATTCTTCAACCAGATTCATATCAATGAAAACACGTTTAGATGCAGGGTTA
>CAZOXI010000022.1:15437-16521 GCA_964583445.1 uncultured Bacteroidaceae bacterium
GTGCGACCTGTAGGGCATCGAAATTTACCATACCATTTTCCGCAAGTGCTGTAAATCTAACTACATTATCTCCATCGATGAAATCCATTTCAATGACCTCTTTCTTCCATATCGACCATGCACCTGTAGGCTGGAAAGAATAACTTGCTTCAAATTCAGTACCGTTCAAATCAATTTTAGTAGGTCTGTCGGCATCGCCACCATGTGCATAACGTACGATTAAGTAGTACTTTTTGGCACCTTCAAGATCAGCTTTCGGGATGGTAAACTCAATATAGGTTCCGGGTACATTTTCAAAATCATAGAATCCATCACCCGTATAGCCCGGATTATTTGTCCACAGGCTTCCAGGTGGATCGTCTTTAGTATAATTGATACCGGAGGTATCTGTTGACTGGTATTCCTGGTATGTTGCAATTACATCATAGTCGGGGCCATCACTTAAGAAGTTGGCATTGAGCGTCATGTCTTTCTCCATGGTGAAGACGATGGTCGTGTTGAAAGATTCAACATCTCCTGTCCAGCCGCCAAATGCACTTCCTTCAGACGCTACTGCAGTCAATGTGACTTCAGTTCCCTGATCGATCATGGTTTCACTGGTAGATCTTGCGACGATTCCGGTTCCCTCGCCATCCTGGGTCAGTGTGAGTTCAAATTGCAATACACCTTCGACAAAGGTTGCAGAAACTGTTTTATCGGCATCCATTGTCACTGTTGTAGTGGTCATGGTTCCACTGGCATCTCCACCCCATGTTTCGAGATAGTAGCCTTGATCGGCAATTGCGGTTAGTGTAACAACCGTACCTTCAGGATAGACGCCACCTTCGGGAGAGAGTGTTACTGAACCATTGGTAGTCGGCTCTACAGTCAGATCATAGAAAACCGTATTTCCAGCTGCATATAAATCAAGGATTTCGTCAGGCGTCAGTGCCTTTTTATATATCCGCAGTTCATCGAGCATGCCTTTGTAGAACTGACCTTTCCCTTCTGAGATTTTTCCTGCATTGTTCGAACCGATGTACAGGGTCTTATCATCTCCGGTATTATCAAAGAAGGATGGGTATCATTTATATGGAGGCTGGCC
>CAZOXI010000023.1:0-16465 GCA_964583445.1 uncultured Bacteroidaceae bacterium
GAATCAGAAATTTAAATATTATAAATTGGTTTGCTGACTTTCTCAGCAAACCCTACCTATTTGCCACAAGCCATGTTCCCGCGTTTTCTCGAACATGGCATTCTAAACAATTCCCTCTTCCGTACCCTGAGTGAAATCTATCAGATAGAGATTGTAAATCTGGATCAAGACATCAGGGCCAAAGAAGCAAGCAAAGAGGCCTCTGAAAAGTTTAAGATAAAACAGGGAAAGCCATTATTGCATATCTACAGGAAATATAGCACAAACAAACCTGACATATTCATATATAGCTCTTTATTCTGTAATACAGAAAAGTTTGCTATTGGGAATAGCATGTAAAGTCAAGATAAAAAAACTTATAACTAAATATTTGTAAAACAATGAATAAAGTAAATGAGCTTGCAAAAATGATCGATCACTCATTGTTGCATCCAACAATGACAGACGATGACATGTTAGAGGGTTGTAAAATAGCCAGAGAGTATGATGTAGCCTCGGTATGCATCAAACCTTACGCAGTAAAACTAGCCGTTGAAGCATTAAAAGGCTCCGATGTTTTGGTGGATACTGTTATTGGATTCCCCCATGGCAATTCCACAGTTGATATTAAGCTAGCTGAAACCTTGCAGGCATGTAAAGATGGTGCAAAGGAAATTGACATGGTAATCAATACTGGAAAAGCCCTCCAGGAAGACTGGGACTATGTTAGAAATGAAATTGCCACGATATGCGAAGCAACGCATCAAAACGGAGCAATCCTGAAAGTAATTTTTGAGAATGATTATTTTACCGAAGACAAGCACAAAATTAAACTGTGCCAGATTTGCTCAGAAGTAGGCGCAGATTTTGTAAAAACCTCTACCGGGTATGGGTTTATGAAACGTGAAGATGGTAGTTATTCTACCTATGGAGCGACCCATCCCGATTTGAAATTGATGCGCGCCAACAGTGATCCACAAGTGCAGGTAAAGGCTGCAGGTGGCGTCCGTACTCTGGAGAGTTTGTTAGCCGTTAAAGCATTAGGCGTTACAAGGGTAGGGGCAACGGCAACTATTGCCATTATCGAGGCAGCAAAGAAAAAATATGGTGTTGAATCTTCTGGTCCTGCAAACCCATCAAATGACATAAGTGGATATTGATGGAGATAGACAGAAAACCAATTATTGAAAGGATTTTGGCAAAGTTCGACTCTCTGGGACTCCACAAAACGGCTCTTGTGGGATTCGATGGATACGTCGACAAGATTCAACGTCCTGTTTTGTCGCAAAAGAAATCTGGCAATGAATATTATCCTTCACTTGACAGGTTTGGTAAACGAATCAGGGAAGCATCAGGTGTAAGCGCCCAGATAGAGCTTGTAAACCAAGTGATAAAACCCGGAGGTAATGCACCGATAATGGCCAATGCGCTTGCATGTCTCGGTGTAAAAAATATATGTATAGGAACGCTGGGCGACCAAAATATAGAAAAGGTATTTCAAGAAGTTCATCAAGACTGTAAACTGGTTTCCATCGGGAAGCCTGGTGAGACCAACGCGATTGAATTTGGAGATGGCAAACTTATCCTTTCAGAGCTGTCAGCATTCGAAGATCTTGTCTGGGAATATATTAAAAAAGTATTGGGTGAAAATGAAATCCTTGATCTTTTTGATTCCAAGGACCTTTTAGTTTTGGTCGACTGGTGCAATCTGCCACATGCAAACAAAATCTGGGAGGGCATTTTGAACGATCTGATCGTTTCAGGAAAGGTAAAGCCATCCATGGTTTTTTTCGACCTTGCTGACCCAAGTAAAAAATCGGAAAGAGAAATCTCTGATGTTCTTTCCCTTATAGGAAGGTTTAGCCAATATTCCAACGTAACCCTTGGGCTTAATAAAAATGAAGCAATGAAAGTCTATGGAGTTATATCCAGGCTCAACAAATTCGATGTACAATCTGAAAACAATCTAGAAAAAGCCAGCAGATTGATTTTCGACCATATGTCAATCGATTGCCTCTTGATACATCCCACCGATTCTTGCTACATCATAACTGCCGATAGCCAATTACATATCAAAGGAAAACTCGTGAACAATCCCATGGTGTCAACCGGTGGGGGAGATAATTTTAATGTGGGATTTTGTTTTGGCAGGCTAAACAGCTTTTCGATGGAAGAATCCGTCGTGTTAGCAATGGGTACTTCGGGTGCATACGTGCAAAACGGCAAAAGCCCCAACATCGAAGCATTGAAGAGTTTTCTTACTACCTGAGTCATTCATTCCCGGTGCAAGGCAATAAAGTGAAAAGGCCAAAAAACAAATCCTTGAATTTTCTAAATCGGATGGCGACACCGCGTTATTGCAAGCATCTCAGTATTTGAGCCTGATTGTCTGCTATTGTGGAACGCGGGCTCTCAGGGTCCGCAAGAATCGCGAACGAGGACTTAAACACCTGGAAAAGAATTTGAAAAAGGCCAAGTTTACCAAGAGCCATTATAAACGAAGCTATAACAAGAGGATCCGGATTGGGTTATGATGCCATTCATAAAAGCAATATTTCCTGTTTTCGTCACTTCGTGACTATTTTCTCGTAACGTTTTGATTTTCAAAGGTAGTTTTTCTAATATGGTTGCTGCAAAGGTGATTTTGTGGTATTTATTAGAAAAAATAAGAACTGTAGCGGTAGCTATAGCATGCAGATTGTATCCAAAGATCGGGGTAAATACAAAGTTTTAATGACTATAGGAAGTGGTAGAACGGCCCAAGAGATTTAGTTTCTCTACCAGCGAGCTCGACAAGAGGTTCAGAAAATGGTGGATATACCCCAACATTCCATACTCCGATTGGTCTTTGCTGAAAGCGTTGTTTTCGGTTATCCCAATGAAAGTCTGCCCTCCCACATAGCCTTCGGATGCCGTCCTGTTCTTCTGTGGGCAGGTCTTTGATGTGTCAAAGATTTTCTGCTTTCCTTCTTTCATCTGGTAACTTTCATTTACTGCTTTCATATTAAGGTTCGGTCCTTCCCGTAACAGTCGTATTGCGGTACTATGACCTCGGCTGACTTCTCACAGTAAATCTTGTTTCAACCGTGCTTCATACTCCGTTTCCGCACGTCTGTGAGACCTCCCCGGGTAAGAACATTAACTTTCATCCCATATATCTGCTGCATTTACCTTGATTGCTCCGGACAGTATCGGACTTTGTTTTGTTCGACAACCTTATCCGGCAACCTTAAGCCTTATATGCAGTTTATTCGCAAATTATTTATTTTCAATGGTGCTCATGAGCTCGCTATCGCTCGGTTCTGTTCGTCAGGCCGGGATTTTGCCTCCAGCTATGTTACTCCCTTCGGTCGTGAACTCGTCCTTTTTCCTTGGTTCCTTCAGATTCCACCTCACGATGGACACCCTTGCTCTTGGCTAACGCTTTCAACTGTCAAAGTGCGTTCGGGACTTTCACCCTATAGTTAATGCCCTTACCGGGCGCACAATAAAAGTCGGGATCTATGAATAGAATCCCGACTTTCTTTAGAAACAGTTATTAAAAAATTAACACATCAGTTTTTGGTAAATCTTTTGATTTCCTGCCTATTTGGGGTGTCCAAACGAATGAAATAAATTCCTGAGGGCAGGTGATTAATATCAAGACTGAAAACTGTCTGATCAATCATGCCCTTATATATAGTTCGGCCACTAATATCCAGTATTTGTAGCGAACCGCTTGTTGTCTCATCATAAATAATAATGTGGAGTACCTCGTTCGCAGGATTTGGATAGATATCAAAGGTTATTACTCTTTTTACATCATTTTCGGATGAATGTATAGTAATACTTTTATTCACACTAACTGTAATACTGAAATCGTCGTATTGAGCTTCTCCCGTGGTGCAATTGGGGCTGTTGTAAGTATAGATGCGCACGGCTACCGCACCGGAGGGTGCCGTCAAACTGAAGGATTTCTCAGTCCAATCTGTAGTTCCCGTTGTCGATCCCTTATAAAAGGTAAATGGACTACCGGTTCCCAGCGGGTTATGTGATGCATCAAGAAATTCGATTTTTACTAAGGTATTGTCGTCGAGATTTATTGTTTTTACCCAATATGTAAAATCATAATCTTCCCCGGCAACAATACCACTAACTATCTGCTTGAACCCGGGACGGTCGGCACCATCAGATCGCCTTTTGATAACCGCCACCCTTGTGTCACTTCCGGAATGGCCACTCACCGTTGCAGCATAAACATAATTGGGTGTCTCGTTGTCAACTTTCTCCCAACCGTCTTCTTCGTCAACTCCGTCGGGCAACGATGATTCAAAGTCTGCATTGACGATAACCGGATCATCCGAAGGAGGAGGAGCCACAGAACCATTGTCTTCCACAGAAACAAGGTCAAACCGGGCCTCGTTCCAGGGCTCGATATCGTCTTTCTCCATAAAACCGACAAATACGCGTACTTTTTGGCTGCCCTGGGGCGATTCCAGTTCAGCGGTTTTGTTTCTCCAGTTTTCGTCAGTGCCCGTTACAAACCCTATTTCCTCAGGTGTACCAATCACGTTATTTGAGGCATCGAGCCATTCAATGCGGAGGCCTGCGTCCACACCCATATTTTTCACCCATACATGCCATGAAAAATTGTAATTATGATATTCAGATATTCCATCAATAACCTGCGATACACCCGGAGCCACGTCAAGATCTCCGCTTCGCCATTTCACGCTCAGGCATCTGTCTCCTTCATAAGCATTGGCTGCATTATCCATTATATAGACCTTTGTACCCGATTTTGTCCAATTGTCTAACCAGGATTCAAATCCCGGGTTTTGTACAAGGTTTCCGTCGGGTAGTGGTGGAGGAGCCACAGAACCATTGTCTTCCACAGAAACAAGGTCAAACCGGGCCTCGTTCCAGGGCTCGATATCGTCTTTCTCCATAAAACCGACAAATACGCGTACTTTTTGGCTGCCCTGGGGCGATTCCAGTTCAGCGGTTTTGTTTCTCCAGTTTTCGTCAGTGCCCGTTACAAACCCTATTTCCTCAGGTGTACCAATCACGTTATTTGAGGCATCGAGCCATTCAATGCGGAGGCCTGCGTCCACACCCATATTTTTCACCCATACATGCCATGAAAAATTGTAATTATGATATTCAGATATTCCATCAATAACCTGCGATACACCCGGAGCCACGTCAAGATCTCCGCTTCGCCATTTCACGCTCAGGCATCTGTCTCCTTCATAAGCATTGGCTGCATTATCCATTATATAGACCTTTGTACCCGATTTTGTCCAATTGTCTAACCAGGATTCAAATCCCGGGTTTTGTACAAGGTTTCCACCTGCTCCAGGATTATCGTCAACAGGGATATTCAACTCGACATAGACTATGGAAAATGGTGGTTGATCAGCCCAGCTCAATACGTTGTTCGACACAGAGACGTTATAGTTGTCAATGAATTTCCCGTTTCCACCGATCTCTCCGCCATTGGCATCCAGCAGACCGTGTTCCATCCTTCCACCGGTCCAGGTGTCGCGTGTGTTATTCTCGATTGCCTTGATGATTTTGGCACCCTCAAGAGTAGGCTGCCCACCACTCCAGTTGCGGCCGTCGAGTGAAATTGAAACGTTTCGTGTGTCCGTCAGATTTGTGTTGGCAACAATAACGAAAAGTTTGTCCTGTGATTCGTTTACGGTCACAAATGGAACCATCTCAGGGAAAGGGCCAATCACATCGGGACCCTGGTCTCCGAAATAATAATCATTCGAGACTCCGGCTGGCGAGAATTTCGTGGTTCCGTCTATCACGGGAGCGGCAACGCCTAAATGCTCCTGCAACATCTTCCATCCCCAGTAATGCGCTGTAGTAACATCAGCATCAGGAAGTACCATCTGGCCGTTACCTGTTTTCGGAAAATTTGGCGTATAGTATTCACTATTATTCATTTTGCCCGCTGCACTAGCCCACGTACCAACATTGCGTACATTCTCAATTTTTGTTATCTCTGTAGCGAAGAGGTACTTGTACATTACTCCGAGCATCCCCCGGAATACCAAACCTTCGTCACGTGATAGCAACGTGCCTGAAGATGCATCATCTTCGAGATATTCCTGCTTTGGCGCTGACCATTCACCCAGTTCCAACCAACGTGTAATGTCATCATCCATTGGGCGGCCATATTCATTTCGCAGTAGTTTTGCGAATATGGCGCATCGGTTGGCTATGCCAAAAGCTTCACCGACCGCCCAATCCCGGATATTTGAGCTTGTATGGTCATAGTGACCCCTTGTGATATTTCCGAATACATAAGCGTGAATTGATACCCTGGACGCATATGGACGCATTGCATCAGCAAGATAAAGCGCATTTGCCTCTTTACCATCACCTGTATCTGGGTTTGGCTTTGTTGCCCGCGAAACAGCCAGGCTTACACGGTAATCGACACCAGGTCGGTTTGTGGCAAACCAGTTCTTGACAGCTATGGCACATTCTTTTTGATACTCAATTTGAGTACTGATAGGCAATCCATATGGTTCAGACAATGGTTCAATATTTCGGATGTCGTAACCTTTAGTCAACGTGCGATCAAGCATTTCCTGCAGGAGCGTTGCATGTGCTGATGCAGTGGCAGATTTCGCTCCTGCAAACATTGGTGTAACGAAAGTTTCGGATAGATCAAATCCTGTTTCACCAAAATAAAACATTACCTCATCCATTGCTTCTTCGCGATTATTTACATACTGACTATTTGCGAAAAATCCGTGCATTTTTGACCCACGCCCAAGATGTAAGCCTCTCAACCTGTCTTTGGCTGCTTGTGAAACCGAGCTTTGCCAGGCTGGAACGCCATCGCTGTGCTGGGTAAAGTTTGAAAAGACCGTTTCATTATGAGTAGCACAAAGTGCACCGGAATGCAAAGGCCTGTCAAATTGAGAAAGATCAACATTGAGATTAAGATCCGGATTGGCATTATTCACTAAGCCTTTCCAGTCTAACAGGTTTTCGTACAATGCCTGATAATCAGCTGTAGTATAACTTTCAGTCCCAAATTCCGGAATTGCAGGATCGCTAGTACTGGTCGCGGTCAACCCTTCGTAACTGATGGGTGGAAATGTTGGCAGGGTCTGTGCCGGCATTTCCCGGGTGATGGCAGATAAAAGAATTGTGGCAATGATTAATACCGCACGCTTAAGCCTCATGCATAAAGCGTATCTTGAATGAGTTTTAGTGCATTTCATAATTTTAGTTATTTAATTAGTAGTTTAGGGCACCTTTAAAAATCTATTTTTTTTGGCACCGTTGTTTAAAATAAAAATAATATCTAATTCTACTTTGACACATTAATATATTCTTTTAAACTACAGCTATTTATCACCTGTTGTCGTCGTCTGTGTAGGTTATACATCAGGTTTACGAACCTTTATTTCTTCCCAGTCATTCTGGTCAAGGTCCTTGATATATTCCGATACCAATATACCTTGTTTTTTTACCGTCAACTGCTTGGGTTCAGGACCACGTTTCCCTTTTCGTGAGGGAAGAGCCAATTCCGGTTTTGTTAGGGTTACAAACTGATCGCTATGGATATCAAACATGTAGGTTACATCCTAATAAATCTACATTACGGGCAAGATCACAGTCATTCCCATAAAAACCATCTGCGCCTACATAATCAAAGGAGGTCCCCAGTTCCAATTGATGAACAATCATCTCGTAGGCAAGATCTATCTTGGTCTTAAACTCCTGTTCCTCCTCAGGAATACCTGCCTTCTCGCACCTTTCAGGATCATTACACCCCAGTCTTTGGGAAGGTAAAGTCACGCATCAACCATTGAAGCAAAATCTCCTTTACTCAGGCATCCCATTACAGCAACCTGACTATTAGCCATGTCCCAACATTCCCACAGTACCGATGTCCGACCCCAACGCTCTTATCTCCTTAATTTTCAACGCCGGTCTCGTCAACAAAAAATCCCGATAGCTTCACTTTGAACAATGAATTACTTGTCTGTATCGCTGCAGCATCTATCACCTTCCGGTAGCTCCAGTTAGAATCTGTGATAAAATGCTGAATCTGAAAATAATTGGGATCCAACAAATTATCCGTGATCTTTTCAATGTTACGCCGCAGAATCCCTTGGGTATAAAATTGTGCTTTATCAAAGAACGTCTTCGTCTTGTTACGAAATATATATTGATAATCAGATAGATATTTTACTAACCGGTTATGGGCCGCGGTTAGTGCTTGTCTATTCAATTGTATCTTTAATTTCTGTTGAACATACCTAAAAGGTACGAAAATCATGTTTTTCGATGAGCCTGAAAACGTAATGTTTACAGGAGGTTTTATCAAATATTTGTTATAACTGTCAAAGTAGAAGTTAATTTAATAAAATAAGTTGATAATTATAATTACAAACGGGGGGTATTGGGCAGAAAACAAGGTGACTTTTTAAAAACTCCGAAACTGCTTTTTTTGTAATATATTCAGAATTTGAAGCAATAGATGATTAAGAAACATCATGGTTTCGAATATTTTGTATAATTGACAATGCTTTTGTTTGAACAATGATTCTATGCTGCTAACGGATGTTCTGATACGTGAAAAATGAAAACTAAAATTGTTTTAAGTCTTTGTGCACAGATTATCACGCTAGTTGCATTAGTAACCGTAAAGAGATTTAACGCGATCAAACTATCACTGTCGAAGAAAGGGTATTATAATCTGATAACAGGCAGAACATTCCAAACTTTCAGAGTATGGGTATTGTACCAGCGCTTCAATTGATTAAAATTACAACTTCGCCAACCTGTTTAAGTGAATAAAACACCAATTAACAAGGATAAACTAGCACCCTAAAAAATAACATTATCGCTAATCAGTCAGCAGAGGGAAGAAAGGTCCCTCCATCCTTTTCCCTTTTGGAATCCGTGGTACTCCGCTAAGGAGTTCTTCATCCGAATCTGAAATGGTTCCATCTGCAAATACATTTAGGACAAACGCCCTCCGCTGACGAGGACTGTTATTCTCGTAAGAGCCATGAACCAGCAAAGGGTGGTGAAATGTACCGTAGCCCTTTTTCATCTCTATCGGGACAGGTTTGAATTGCGCTGTCTGCTCCTCTGAGAGATAAGCCATCAAACCCTCCATATCACCGGCAAGTTCCGGTTTTTCCAGCAGACCCCAATTCTGGCTTCCCGGAACATAATGTAAACAACCATTCTCCGTGGTAGCATCATCCAGCCCAATCCAACAGGTCAGGTGTTGCATCGGTATCGTTCGGGTCCAGTAAGAATAATCCTGATGCCACGCTACCACTCCTCCATGGTGGGCAGGTTTACAGAAAAGCTGGTCGTGCCAGAATCGAACCGGCCGGTCCCCCAAAAGCTGTTTGGCAGGCATGACAAAGGCAGGATTCCACAGGACATCATGAAACCCATTGGTTACTCTCCATGCTCCAAGAGCATGAAACATCACACGGGCAGGATGAGCCGATTCGTTCGCCTTGAACTCATAAAACAATTCGTTTCCCGGATGACCAGGATCCATGATGCCGGTAAGCTCCTCGTTTAGCTGGTCTACCTGCCATTCTTCCAGCATTTTAATTCCGGAAACATATCCATTCTCCAGGAAGAAATCCAGTTGTTCATCAGACAACCGGAAAGGCGTCCATTCCTGATCGGTTTCCGGCCAGTTGAACATATCACCGATCAAATGGCTACGCTGTGATAAATCTCTCATCATCATAATCTTTATCTTTAATCTGATTAATAAAATAGTTCAGTAGCAACAATAACACTGTTCCATTATAATATGCTTAATAAGGTTTTACAAATCATAACTTAATTCAACCCTAGCTAAACCAGGGACGGCGGCGGTCCATTGGTCCGTTAAGAATTCTGGTCACTAAGTTCACATTTTCAACTACCTGGAAGTCCATCATACCTACACATATGAAATCTGCACCATTCTCAAAGGCATAACGAAAACCGTCTTCCGGCAGTATTGCTCCGGCCGCAAGCACTTTAAACCCGATCACCGGAACATCAAGCCCGTCTATTGTCTCATTGGTTTTCTCGGGGAAAAGATCGAACATGTTATCATGATAGCTACCATATTCTGATGAATATTCCTGGCTGATCACCTGAAACTCCTGTCGCTTTTCCCTTGGGTGAGCCGACCAGTAATTATCATGGTGCATGGTCTTCATGTAATAATCGGGCTTTAAACCGTTTGCCTCACAGGTACGAATGACTTCAATGGAATGTGCTCCAATACCGGCAGAACATCCCTGACTGCGAATATATTCCACTGCCTCATGGAGGATGTCAACTCGCCCGTTTTTTACGATATTGTCACAATGTGCCCCATGAGCATAGATCGTCTCCACTCCCATATCCACGGTCCTTTTCATACCGCGCAATTTATCCTCTCCTTCCATGTATAGATTGATCATAGGCAGGCATTTCATTTGGCTTCCTGTGATCTTTTTGTATTTATTAAACAGTGGGATCTTCCCCTGAGTCAGGTTGATCATGTTGATCCCTGCCTTATCGGCCAATGATAAGGTTTCGAAGATTTTCTCTTCTGTGTTGTAATGAAGCAAAAGCTGCCTGACGTAGTGAAGGTCGCGGGCATGGGCGGTGCCCCATATCAGGTTATGGCCCATGATCAGACGGCTGACCTCCATACTCCCCAGTTTTCCTCTGGGCAGGTCCCCTTTCAGATCGGAAAGATTGGATTTCTTTAGACTGACAGTGGCCCCAGACAAGACATCCGTGTAATTCTCTTTTGCCCTGAGTGTAGCCCCTATCAACATTCCGCCAAATACAGGCAAAGTGGCCAGTCCTTTCAACAGTTCGCGCCTTCGCATGAATGCTCCCTGCAAGGCTGATGTGGATACAGTTGTTCTCCCCCGGCCATTTCCCAGAAGTACCGGTAATTTGCCAATGCTAAATTCCTTAACCGGGAAGAAATATATATTTGAAAGAGCGATAATTTCGATCAGGTTCCGATTGACGATAAAGAAGTGGCCTCCGCTGCTGATCCCCGGATAGGAAAATCCAAAGGGAGGATAGGCGAAATAATAGAGTGCCAGCAGCACGATCCCGGCAGATGTAGAAGCCCTTATAAATACGCCCAGGAAAAGGCCCGTACCCAGCAGGATCAGTCCCCAGATATTAAGGAAATCGACCACCTGTAGCATCACCGGACCAGAAGCCAGCCACTGATAAAATCCCGAAAGGAATCCATACGATCCCGACAGGTAAGCTTCCGATGACCATCCGGGCTGCATCAGCTTGATCACTCCTTCAAACAAAAAATGCCACCCTATAGCTATCCTTAGGGTCAGAAAGAGTATTTTAGTTGAATTTCTCACGTGAGATATTGTTTAAGTAAAGTTTCGTTGGTCATTTCAAACCTGCACCGTACCTGTTCCGCATGATGTCAAGACTGGTCAGGAATTCGGAAAGCTGCAGTTCCTTGTTAAAATGTTCCGGATCCTCTCCTTCATCCGGTTCAGGAACCCTCACCTTTTTTCCTTTCTTCAGAAGCCTGAAAAAACCTGTCAGTTGTTCTGCGGGCAGGCCGGGGAAACCCTGCCAGTAGCCCGGTGTCAGATAAGGGATCTCCGTGACCTTGCCGGAAACCGTCTCGATATTCAAGGGCACTCCCGGACAATGCTCCGCCATGTATTTCATCACCATATCATAATCCATCAATCCCTTTCCGATGGAGGTGTTCTGAAAAGCTGCGCCCGTGTCAGTTTCCCATAGATTGAAATCCCGTACACTGGTACAAATGATCAGAGACCCCAGCTTCACCATGCTTTCCATCGGATCCTCCATGGCCCAGGCGGCATTTGCCGGATCGAACAGTGCCCCGCAAATATCGGTCCCTGTCTCTTCGATCAGTCTGATCAACTCATCGGTTCGGAGGTCCCCTGCATGGTTTTCAAAGGCGAACCTGATCCCTGCCTCAAGGGCTTGTTCGCGTAGTGACCTCATAACACGAATCGCTTTTTCGATCTTCGGTCCAATCCCCCCGTCTGTATAGCGGTCTTTCACACTTCCAATCCGGCAGGAAACCACCGGGGAACCCACTGCAGCAGCTGCACGGATTCCCATAGCCAGAAGGGCTTCAGCACTACCGAACTGCTTCATGAACCTGGCGTTTTCGTTGGTAATACTCCCGACTCCCATATAGATCAGTATATTGTGAGCGGCCGCCTGATCCCGGAACTGATTGAGGTAGTTATCATCCAACTGTTCAAAGGCGCTGTGACTGTTGAAGAGGATAGCATCCAACTGATGCCTTACAGCAAAATCAAGGTATTGTTGTGCCCTCCAGCCCCACATATGCAGCGACCAGTCGCAAAGGCCCAGGGGCACACCCTGCTTAGCCAGATTTCCTTTGGCTCTCTCTCCGGCCAGGAGATGTACCATTGGAATATGCATGGTTACCGCTCCCAGTCCAGCCAGTTTTGTAAATTCTCGTCTTTTCATCATTGTAAAACCCAGATCACTGACCAGTTCCATTTGATCAAACTCTTTAATACAGTAGAAGATTTAAAAGGAAAGCTCCCAAAGTAAAAAATTTCAGGCTTAATAAATACTCGGCGTAAGTAGAAGCTTTCGTAGTCATATTATATTTTAATGATAATACAGAACTAAAAATACAATGCCTCAAGAAGCTGAATAGGGAGGTTTTAGTTCAAAACAGGGTGGTATTCTGGATAATTTCTCTCATCGCTTGGCCTCTATCAAAATCCTGCTTAGATTTAGTCTTAAATGTAAAAAAACAGGTGAAAAACGACAACCTGTAAATCTTTAAACCTGGTAAAAATAGCATTAACAATATCAAAAATGATACATTATACTTTTAACTAAAAATCACTAAATTATGAAAACAACCTTACTCTTTTTGCAAAAACCTAAATCCTTACTAAAAGGATTTTCGGTTCTCTTTGTTGCATGCATGTTGCTGTGCTCCAACAATCTCACCGCTGCTGATACACTTAATTTAGCCGGTGACTTTGAAACATCTCAATGGTTGGAAGACAAAACACCTACTTATGTTTATGGAAATGATAATCCAGCTTTGTCAGGCAAGGCATTGGTATTGAAATGGAGAGCCGCAGTTGCCGATACCTTCTCTTATTCCAGGCGGGTTATCGAACAAGACATTTTGGAAAATGTTGATTACGAATTCTCCTGGCATTTCTGGAGTAAAAACAATGCAGACAGCCTCTCCGGGATTAAAGTAACATGGCTTGATGAAAATGATACCCGCCTTGATTCTACGTATTTGTTTTCTTTGGAAAGTGATCAGGTATTTGTTAAATATACTGACACACTGACTTCTCCTGCACTAACTGCCAAGGCTGAAATTATGTTTTTTATGAGAAAAAATATTCTCCCTGCTGACAATTGGAACGAAGCGCGTTACGACGACTTTTTTGTACGAGTGATTAACTGCCCGGGACAAAGCAGAAGTGAAGACCTGGGTGAAATCTGCTATGGCGAAGAGGTTGCCGGTATGGCCCGCTTTTCAGACGGCACAGATTCAATTACCTTTAACAGTATATGTGGCGGCGATAGCACCATAGTGTATACCTGGACAGTTGCCGATGAAATACCCGGCATAGCCTCCGGTCCGGAACTTGTTAAACTGAATGACCCGATCATGTTTGTTTACAGCAGCGATGTGCCAACAAGCTTTGCATGGACCGGTTCCAGTGCCGATGTTGAGATTACTTCAGGTGCAGACAACGATACAGCTCATGTTGTGTTTAATGCAGCTGGCATGCAAACTGTTACATGCGAAGCCACATTGGGTGCCTGCAGCAAAATGAGCATGGTGAATGTTGAGGTTGTGACAGCCGCAATCCATGATTCTTTAACTGTCCTGAATGATTCAATCATCAAGTTGAGTGTTTTGGTTGATCCTGCCATTCCTGATTCAATCCAGGGATTGAATGACTCGCTTTCTGTATTGGCAATTATGGTAAGTGACTACGGTGATTCGATTGTTGGATTGAATGCCGATGTTGCAGGTTTAAATGCTGATATTACTGAATTAACACAAGGTCTGGCAGATACCATTGCTTACTTTACAAGTATGGTCACGAAACTGGAAGGAGATATTACAGATACAGTTGCTTACTTTACAAGTATGGTCACGAAACTGGAAGGAGATATCACAGATACAGTTGCTTATTTCAATAGTGCCCTGTCCGATTCAGAAGATGTCATCATTACATTGAATGATTCCATCGCTGTTTTGCAGACTACTATTTCAATTGAAACTGCTACTTTATCATCAGCAATTCAAGCAGAATTAGATGGACTCAACATGAGTGTCTATCCTAATCCGGCAACAGATATCCTGAACATTGAGCATAATGGCACAGGTTCTACCATTGCATCCGTCAAAGTATATACTGAAACCGGAACCCTTATAGGAGAGGAATTAACTCCTGGTACATCTGAGGTTCAGCTGCACATTGGCGAATATATGAGTGGCACTTCTGGTATGATTATTATCCGTGTAATGGATAACCAGAACAATACTGTAACCTTCAAGGTTATTGTCAACTAAAAAAACCATTATTCTAAAGTTTCCTGGTTGATAAATTATTGAAAATTCAATATTTTATCGACCAGGAATCATTTATAGCCATATGAACAAAGCAGAAAAATACCAACGCCTCCTGAATGGAGAGATGTACGAAAGTACCTTGTTCCGCCCCATATTAATGCATTTTGCAGCGAGGTATGCGGGATATACTTACGGGGAGTTTGCTTCCAATTACAAGATATTGGTTGAATCGAATATGAAGGCGCTGGAGGATTTTGATATTGATATGGTGGGACTGATCTCTGATCCCTACCGTGAGACCTCTGCATTCGGGGCACCGGTCGAATTCATACCGGAAGGGGTACCCCGTTGCAAAGAGATCATTATTCGTTCTGCTGAGGACGTTAAAAACCTCCGTAATCCGGACGTTTACAAAGCTGAACGCACCCTTGACCGGATCAATGGGGTAAGATATTTCCAGGAATTGTTGAATGGAGAGGTTCCGGTGATCGGTTGGATTGAAGGACCCCTTGCGGAGGCAGCAGATCTTGCCGGGGTTTCTGAAATGCTGATGAACCTGTTCACTGATCCGGATCTTTCCAACACGCTAATGGATAAATGCGTAGTGACTGCAAAGGATTTTGCCAGAGCTCAGATCGAAGCAGGTGCCGATGTTATCGGCATGGGAGACGCAGTCTGCTCCCAGATCGATACCGAAAGCTATGTGACCTTTGTTAAGGATCGCCAAAAAGAGATCATTGATTATATTCACGAACTCGGGGCCACGGTCAAGCTACATATCTGCGGTAATATTGCCCACTTGCTTCCGGAAATCAAAAACCTCAGTGTGGATATTCTTGACATCGACTGGCAGGTTGATCCGGGCCATGCCCGCGAAGTGCTGGGGGAAGAAGTGATCCTGTGCGGAAACATCAATCCGGTCGATATCCAGACATTCAGTGAAGAAAAAGTTGAAGAGGTATCTTCCGCACTTATCCGATCCCAAAAGGGACAGCGCTTTATCCTCTCCGGAGGATGCGAAATCTCCCTCTTTACACCCCCGGAGAATCTCCATGCCATGCGCCGGGCCTCTTACGCAAATACTAAACACTAAGGTATCTGCACCTCCACGTAGACAATCGAAAACGGTGGCTGATCCGCCCAGCTAAGCACGTTGCCTGACAGGGATATGCCACTGGAATAGTCATCAATGAATTTTCCCTGACCACCGATCTCACCACCATTTGCATCCAGCTTGCCAAACTCCATCCTTCCGCCTTTCCAGGTATCACGTGTGTTGTTCTCAATCGCCTTGATGATCCTGGCGCTTACAACGATTGGCTCACTACCGGCCCAGCTGCGACCATCCAGGGTAATATTCACGTTTCTGGAAATCGTCAGATCGTTATTGGCCACAATAACATAGAGCCTGTCCTGGGTCTCATTAATGCTGATATGCGGTACCATCACCGGAAAAGGGCCGATCACATCGGGACCCTGGTTGCCAAAGTAGTATTCATTTGCATTTCCGGCTGCAGCGAAGGGTGTTGTTCCTGAAATCTCCGGACACGCGACACCCCAATAATCCTGCATCGTTTTGAACCCCCAATATTGGGCAAAAGTAACATTATCATCGTTTTTCCAGATCATCTGGCCATTGCCGTTTCTGGGATAGTTCGTCGCATAATCATTGTCCATCGTCCCGGCAACATCAGCCCAGATGCCGGCATTACGGACATTGGATATCTTGGACATTTCCTGCAGGAACAGAAACTTGTACATCACACCAACCATACCGCGAAATATAACACCGCCGTCACGGCTGGTCTTGCTTCCGCTCCTGGCATAATCGCCGACATACTCATCTTTCGGTGCCGACCATTCACCAAGCTCTAACCACCGCGTAACACCGTCATC
>CAZOXI010000024.1:0-16253 GCA_964583445.1 uncultured Bacteroidaceae bacterium
TGAGAGCGTGAAGAAATACTCCGGTGTACCGCCTTCTGCCTCGACGGTGAGTGCTCCGGTGGAGGTGCCGTTGCATGCTGCATGCGTTGGAGTTACCGATGTGATTGAGATCGGCGATGGTTCGTCTACAGATACAGTTGTATCTAATGTGCATCCATTTGCGTCTTCAGCTGTTATGATGTAATCTCCGGCTGTGAGACCGTTAAAGACACCTGATACTTTGTATGTGCCGCCGTTGAGTGCATACCTGATCTGGCCTGTTCCCCCGTTGGCATCGACCTGGATCCGGCCATTGCTGTCACCCGCACAGCCGGTTACATCGGAGATGATAATATTATCGATCACGATCGGATCGGGTGCGAGGATCTCAACGGTAGTGTCTTTGCGGCACAGGTTTTCATCGATCATGCTGACCTCATATATGCCTCGGGCAAGACCGGTAAATTCACCCACATCCACAGCTGTCCCGCCATTGAGGGAGTAGCTGATATCTCCCGTGCCTCCACCACCCAGGAGCTCGATCCTGCCTGTAGCATCGTTATAACACGTTGTTACGTTGTCCTGGTCATAGAAAAGGATCTCCAGTGAATCAGGCTGTAAGACAGTCAGCGGCAGCACTACTGTTTCGCACAGATTTGCATCTCTGACCACCAGGGGGTATGTTCCTCCCGGGATATCTGAGAATACAGCATCTGACTGGTAAGTAGCACCTCCATCAATAGAAAATTCATAAGGGGCTATCCCGCCGGCAACATTAATGAAGCTAATTGTCACACTTGAATCACCATAACACAAATTCTCCCCGGCAACATCAGTGTCATAATTTATTGGATCAGGTTCGTTGATGGTCACCTGCTCATTCGTGGTGCATCCGTTTGCATCCCTGGTGTACATATCGTATGTGCCCGTTGACAATCCAGTGAATTCATTGTCTGAGGTATACGGACCACCTGAACTGAGTGCATATTCATAATTAGGGGTCCCTCCCGCTGCAATTACGGTAATGGTACCATTGCTTTCACCTGAACAAAGCACATCGGTCTTTGTGTGTGTAGCGGTCAATGGTGCTGGCTCTGTAAGTGTGATTGCGTCGGGATAGGAAACACTGCAAAGGGTATTGTCCGTAACCACAAGCGAGTAGGTATCAGCCGGCAGACCTGTGGGATCCTCATCGGTTGAAACAATGGTTCCTGCGCTGTTGGACCAGGCAAAGCTGTATGGGGAAGCGCCTCCTGTTACATCAATAGAAATGGAACCATCACTGTCGCCGAAGCAGGCCAGGTTGGTCTGACTGTTGAAGGTGACTTCGATGGCTGTCGGCTCATTGATCGTTACCAGGTTATTGAAGACCCTGATACAGGTATTGGCATCGGTAACGGTGAGGCTGTAGGTTCCGGGTGCGAGCGAAGCCAGGTTAGGCTGGTCGGAGCTAAAACCATCGGGACCGGTCCAGGCGTAAGTATAGCCCGGGGTGCCACCCGAGGTAACAATGCTGATGGTACCGTCGTTGGCACCATTGCACGATACATCCGTTGAACCGGGTACCACAGAGATTTCTGTCGGTTCTGTGATCGTGACCTGGTCTGGATATGTGGCAATGCATCCGTTGGCATCTGTAATTTCGAGAGAATAGGTCCCGGGTTCCAGTCCGGAGATATCTTCAATTGTTTTGTTGAACCCGTTCGGACCGGTCCATTGGAATCCGTATGGTGTGGTACCCCCGGTGACATCAATACTTATGGTACCGTTATCTGCACCAAAGCAGGTTACATTGGCAGGGTTGAATATTGCAGCAATCGGATCCGGTTCCGTAATGGTGACCAGTCCGGTGAACACCCTGGAGCAACTCACCAAATCAGTGATTGTGAGGTTGTAGGTATCAGGCACAAGGCCAACAGGATTCTGAGCTGTACTGGTTGCGCCTGTAAGCTGACCCTCCCACAGGAAAGTGTAGCCAGGAGTTCCCCCGGTCACAGTGATGGTTGCAGAGCCGTCGGCATCACCGTTGCAGGTAACATTGGTTGTTTCGGTTACAGAGACCAGGATCTCGTCCGGCTCGTCAACGGTTACCGGCCCCAGGATCGTGGTACACCCGTTATTATCGGTCACTTCAACAGTATAGTTTCCTGCTGCAATGCCTGAAAGATCTTCCAGGGTGGATGTAAATCCATTCGGGCCACTCCAGTTATAGGTATATCCGGTGCCTGTTCCTGAGGGTGTACCGCCTGATGGAGTAATCTCAATCGCCCCGTCATTGCCTCCAAAACAAGTTACGGGGGTATTTGAATCGAGCGTTACCATGAGCGGTGGGGGAATATCGATGAACAGCCCGGTAACCGTGTCCGCACTGGGGCAGGTCCCATGACTTACAAATACATCGTAAATACCAGCAGGGAGTTCGTCAAAAAAGCCATTGTTGTTCTGATCGTTCACTGTTCCGTCTATCGTGTAGATCAGGTTACCGTCTTCCCCGGTTGCGATAACAGTGATGGTACCATCGTTGACATCTGCACAATTGATATCCGTTGTAGCTATGCCAGTGATCCGGATGGTATCCGGACCGCCGATGGATGCAGAAACGAACAGGTTGTCGGTTTCTGTGTACTTATCAGAAACTAATATTTGATAATCTGTACCCTTAGGATACCCGGCAAAAGTATAGGAACGATCGGGAATAAAATTGCTGGCTGTCTCGAATACACCATCTTTGAACAGTGAATAATTTAATTCACCAATACCTCCAGACACTTCGATGGTAATGGATCCGTCGGATACACCTCCGCAGGATGCGGGGATTGAAGAGATACGCTCTTCAGTGATGTCCTGGGCCTGGATTCCTGCCATAGCAGAGATGAGGATCACCACGCCAAAATACTTCCTTATTATTTTCATACAAACTGATTGTCAGTTTTTAAAGCAACGTGTACTCCGGTATTTCAATATATATAACACACACATTATTAACAACATGCTAATTTAGCCGTTCCCCGTCCTCCAGCTCTGACAGGTATTTTTTACTGATTTGTCGCACGGGGTACAGTGCGGCCAGGAACCCGATGATCAGAACAGTTACCCAGACCAACAGCACATCTCCTGCCTGCACATCGACGGGGTAGGCATCGATCACGAATGTTCCGCTGCCATTCAGTTGAAGTAACTCGAACCGGTCCTGTACCCAGCTGATCAATGTTCCAAGGATGATACCGAAAACAGATCCGGTGATGCTGATCAGCCATCCTTCCAGCAAAAAGATCTTTCCGATCAGTTTCTGACCGGCTCCCATATTCCTCAGGCTGCGGATATCATTTTTCTTATCGATGATGAGCATACTGAGGGATCCGATGATGTTGAAGGAGGCAATGATCAATATGAAAGTCAGGATCAGGAAAATGGCCCATTTTTCAGACCGCATGACTTTATAGAACATTTCATTTTGCTCGGTACGGTTCTTTACCTGGAATTCCGCACCCAGTATTTCTTTGATTTTTTCTTGTGTGGCAATCGGATCATAGGCAGGATCAAGTTTGATCTCCACGGCAGAAGCTTCATTGTTATAATCCAGCAGATTTCGCATAAATTCTATGGGGACGATCACATATTTTGAGTCATAATCCTGTTCGATGGCAAAAATGGCTTTTGGAAATATATATTGCCTGCGAAAGGCATCGTCGGGATCAGCCAGGTTGATTCGACCCACCCGTTTTGGCATATAAACAAAGAGCGGATTGATAAAATTCAGTCCGATCTGCAGATTGTATGCCACTCCTTGTCCCACTATTGCATAGGACCTTTTATTATCTTTCAGCACCATGTCCCCTTCGTAGACCATAGAGTCGATACCGGTTACATTGATAAAGGACTCATCAACGCCTTTGATAGTTGCAATATGTTGCCTTTCATCATATTTGAGCAGTGCATTTTCTTCAAGTACTTCCGCGTAGTATTGCACCCCTTCCATTTCACGGATGTGCTGAAAACGTTCACCTGGTATAAATACCTTTCCCTGGGTTGCCGTGATCTTGATGTCAGGGTCAAATGAATTGAACAGTGATTTCACCACTTCATCGAACCCGTTGAATACGGACAATATCACTACCAGGGCCATGGTCCCTACCGCCACCCCCAGCATGGAGATCCCCGAAATGATATTAATCGCATTCTGGCTTTTCCTGGCGAAAAGATACCTTCTTGCAATATAAAGAGGAAATCTCATTTAATGGCTTTTACAATTAAACCGGTTCCTGTTTTATGCCTGGTATTGACATCAATAATATTAAGTACAAATGCGATCGGATAAAACACAAGGTAATAGAGAGGTAACAACAGGATCAGGACCTTGCCTGCATTGGCGATCCGGATCGGCCACTTCATAGAGATCCTCCACGAGATCTTGCCTGGTGTTCCGTAGGAATACCTGCTGTGGACCACAGAGAACCCTGCGGTTTTTAATTTGGCCTCAATATCGTCGATGGCATATCCATCACGTACATGTTCTTCGATAAATGAATCGTCATGATCATCATGCACATCGCTACCTCCCTGGTCTGAAGGGGTGGAGATCAGGAGTACCCCTCCAGTTTTTAAACTGGCAGCAAGATTTTTAAATACGGTCACATCTTCCTCGATATGTTCCATTACATCCACCGAAAGAGCAAGGTCATAGGCCTCCGGTTGACGGAATGTGGTAAGGTCTGCATATTCGAATTTAACCCTGTCGGATCTGCCGATACGTTCAAAAAATGCATTGCAGTCATCGATCTGTTCCTGTTTTACATCCACGGCTGTGATCTGTGCTTTCGGGAATTGCATGGACATCGTATAGCCGTACTGACCGAATCCGGAACCTGCATCCAAAATCGAAGGTGCTTCCGGCAGGGAATTCCTGAGCTTTCTCAACTCTCTCCTGATATGCCACGATCTGAGCAGCAACAGGTTAAGCAGGTGGTAAAAGATTTTACGCAAAAACGGGGTGGTATTGAATACTGCGCCGAGGCTACGTTTTACAGGGTCATATTTCACAAGTATATATTTTCGTTATAGTGTTAATTTACAATATTTTACAAACTTCGTTTTTAGTCAAGGTGACCAGTTGCCTCGCAGAATATTTATATTGATCCTTATTTAAGTGTTTTTTTCATTGTTCATCGGGTCACCCTTGCAGCCCATGGTCCCCTGCTGCCTGATGCGATGGATTTTTTTCTGCGCTTCTCATTCCGGGATTCATTATATTATTCATCTTCGCTGAGCAGGTTATCAATGTTTTCTATATAATCCAGGGAATCATCCAGGTAATAGATGAATTCCGGAATGCTGCGCACCTGGTTTTTAATCTTTCTCCCGATCTCATTTCTGATCGACGGGGCATGAGCCTTTATCTTTTCGAGGGGCTCCTCTTTCTTGTCCAGTGGGAAGATGCTCAGGTAGACCTTCGCCACGCCAAGGTCTGGACTGATCCTTACCACAGTTACAGTAATCATTTTACCGGGGAGCATTTCCCTGGCATGTTGCTGAAAATAGATGCCCAGCTCCTTCTGGAGCATTCTCGAAACTTTCTGCTGTCTGGTTGATTCCATAGATCAGTTTTATCCCGTGAAAAAATACAAATTATTCTCAAGCATTCTCATGTGTTTTATTAACACCCTGCTTATTACACAGCGCGCAAAAGATGTAAAAGTAGACATTATAACAGGGACCGCAAAAGACTAAAATGATCAAATGGTATACAATAATGGATTGATTATTTGCACCCCCTGATTTTCAGTATTAGCTTTGTAGGCATTTTATTTCGAAAAATATATGGAAACGGTATTAAGCGGGATCAGATCAACGGGAAACCTTCACCTGGGGAATTACTTCGGTGCAGTGAAGAATTTTGTGCGAATGCAGCATGAGTATCATTGCTATTTCTTCATAGCTGATCTGCATTCACTCACCACGCATCCCAAACCAGAGAATCTGCATGATAATATCCGGAAGGTGCTGTCGGAATATATTGCCTGCGGTATTGATCCGGAAGCGGCAACGATTTACATTCAAAGTGATGTCCCGGAGATCTCCCAGCTATATCTTTTGCTGAATATGAACGCTTATATCGGCGAGCTGGAGCGTACCACTACTTTCAAGGAGAAGGTAAGAAAGCAGCCCGAAAATGTGAATGCGGGACTACTGACCTACCCGGTACTGATGTGTGCAGATATCATCATTCACAATGCCGACAAGGTACCGGTTGGGAAGGACCAGGAACAGAACCTGGAGATGGCACGGAAATTTGCAAAGCGCTTTAACCATATTTATAACGTCGACTACTTCACCCTGCCGGAGCCTTATAATTTCGGAAGCGACCTTGTGAAGGTCCCCGGTCTCGATGGTACCGGGAAAATGGGAAAGTCGGAAGGAAATGGTATCTACCTGATCGATGATCCGAAAGTGATCCGCAAAAAGGTGATGCGGGCCGTTACCGATGCGGGTCCGCAAACACCCAATTCCGAAAAGCCGGAACCGATCCAAAATCTGTTCTATTTGCTTGAACTTATGTCCGAACCAGCTACAGTTGCGCATTTTGAAGAGGCATATAACAACTGTACGATCCGGTATGGGGATTTGAAAAAACAACTTGCAGAAGATATTATTGCGTTTACCACACCATTCCGGGAACGAATCATTGAGATCTACAACGATGATGCATATTTGAGAAATGTAGTGAGACAGGGAGCGGAAAAGGCCCGTGAAAGTGCATCAAAGACGCTCCGCGAGGTGCGGGAGATCATTGGCTACAAAAGTTTCTGAAAATAAAAAGCCCGCCTCCGGAAGAGACGGACCGTGCCCCGAATAAAGTCAGGTATATGCTTGGATGAACTGTCACCATTAAAAGCACAAATACTGTGCCAAAAACAGGAATCTATCGTTGGATTCTTTATAAATAAACGGGGTTTTAAGTACGAGGCCGGTTTTTAGGTACGAGGCCGGTTAAATTCTCCTCAGGGGTGCCAGTCGACCGGTTCCAGTCCCTTTGATTCAAGGAAGGTGTTTGTTTTCGAGAAATGGCGACATCCGAAGAAGCCGTTATGAGCGGAGAAGGGGGATGGATGGGCGGCTTTCAGCACCAGGTGTTTATTTTGGTCGATCAATTTCTCCTTGGCCTGGGCATAGCGTCCCCACAAGAGGAATACTGTATGATCCCGCTGATTTGAGATGACCCGGATGACCTGGTCGGTAAATTGTTCCCAACCCTTGTTCTGGTGGGAGCCTGCGTTGGCAGCCCGCACTGTGAGTGTTGCATTCAGCAGCATCACCCCTTGTTTTGTCCAGGCCTCCAGGTTGCCATGCCCGGGAATGGGGATGTCCAGGTCTGCCTGCAATTCCTTAAAAATATTCACAAGTGAGGGGGGTGGTTTGATGCCATGTGGAACAGAAAAGCACAATCCGTGTGCCTGGTCTTTGCCATGGTATGGATCCTGGCCCAGGATCACCGCTTTTACCTGTTGCAGCGGGGTACTGTCGAAGGCATTGAAGATCTTTGGTCCCGGGGGATAAATGGCATAACGGGACCGTTCTTGCAGGAGAAAGTCTTTGAGCCTGGTAAAATACTCAGACTGAAATTCTTCCCGGAGTGCATTCTTCCAACTCTCCTCGATTTGGGGTGTAACCTTTGTCATGGGTATTCAAAAATATCAATCTTTGCGCTCCGTTCAAAGAATTCGCACAGGAATCTGAATATACAGACCGGCAGGCCAGGCGGGCGGGTAACTGTCCGTTTATTTTTTCCAGGTGAAATTCACCAGCATGGGTTCAGAAGTGGGTCCGGAGGGTGACAATGAAATTTCGTCCCGGGGCACTTACCCCTGAAGCAAAAGGTTTATAGAACTGGTCAAGGATATTTTCAATTGCGAACTGCGCGGTGAGATAGTCATTGATCCTGTAGGAGGAATGCAGATTGAGTGTCCACCAGGAGGGATAACCGAACATGGTGGCTTCGTCCTCGTTGTCCTCTCCGTAGGGTGATAATGAATCGGTGAATTTCCATCCATTATAGTACACAAAGCTATCGAAGCGGAATTTCTTATAGTCGTAAGTAATGCTTACCCGTCCGAATACCGGGGGGATATGGCCCAGGGGGACATCATCGGTGAGATTCCTACCCCTGGTATAGTTCAGGGATGCTTTCAGTACGATGTTATTATAGAAATCGGAGATCATATTTACCGAAGCACCATAGATATGGGCCAGGTTGGCATTATAATTTGCAGAGATCCGGTACATATCACCGTCATACATCATGGAATCCTGTCCATTCAGTGCATAGTCGGTCCGGACGATGGCATTGGTGAGCAGGGTGTAATATCCGACAATGTCCATGCGTAAAAATCCTTCAATCACCCTGCTGATTCCGGTTTCTGCATTGTAGGTGTATTCGGGTTTGATATCGGGGTTGGGTACAATGATGTAATCATCTTTGGCCCTGATCTTGCCATAATCATCTACATTGGGATTCCTGTATCCGGAGGAGAGGATACCGTTTAACTGCCAGGCCGGTCCGGGATGGTATACCAGGCTCAGGCTACCTGTGATGGCTCCATTGCTGAACCTGGTGGTATCAAAAGCAAGCGCAGGATTGTTAAATACTGAATTCAGGTGTGAAAAATTATATCTGACGCCCCCATTCAGCACCAGTTTATCGGTAAAGATCTTTTTGTAACTGGCATACAGGGAAGAGGAAAATGTATTGCTCCCCCCTGAAGGGTAGCGTGTTTGTGCCGGGCGCATCTCCCCGGTCTCTGTATGTTCGTAAAAAGCACCTGAGCCCACATGGTTATAGATGAGATCGTACCCATAATTCAATTTTTTATTGACATCCCACACTTTCAGAAAGTCGATGTTGAGACTCAGCATGTTCACCGTTTCCAATTGATTCAGGCGGTCGTTCGATCTGAATTTTCTTGAAATACGGTCTTCATCAATCCGTTGATAGGCAAAAATAGAGGTCGCGTTGGTGAAGAAGGAATTGTCATTGCGGTTGACATTTTTTACAGAAGCCAGCAGCCTGTTCTGAGGACCGTAATAGTACTCCGCGTACTTCAGGATCCCGTTCCCGTCGTAGTCATTCAATTTATCCAGCCGGTCGATGTTGGAAGAGGAGGAATATTGCAGATTAATGATCCAGTCGATAAATTCTGTTTGTGCATACTTAAATTTCTGTAACAGGTCGATTTGCCGGTATGCTGTATTATGCTGCAGGTACTCATCCTCGTTGATATACATGCTGTCCCTGCCGTCATCTCCAGGTTGGATATAGTGAAGTGTTTTTCCCCAGTCACCATAAAACAGGTTCCTGTTGGAACCAATTCTGATATTTCCGAAGTCCTTGTATGTTACACTCGTAAGCGAGCCGAACTTTTTTCCTGCAGCATTGAAGTTAATATGACCAACCTTTCCGTTGTTGGCGGTTGAATATTGCATATAAGCACCGCCACCGAAATTTCTTTTTCCTGACGTTGCCAATTCAGGATCTTTTGTATAATAGTGGATCACACCGCCCAGGGCGTCGCTGCCGTAAATGAGTGAGCTGGGTCCAAAGATCACTTCAGTGCGTTTGAGTATTGCATGGTCAATGGTAATTGAATTCTGCAGGTGTCCGGAACGATAGATTGCATTGTTCATTCTTACTCCGTCGACCACCAGCAGGATCTTATTGGCCTCGAAACCCCGGAGGATAGGGCTCCCTCCACCCGCCTGGGTTTTCTGTATGGCAATGTTGCCGGTTTCCAGCAGGATATCAGCCGCAGTTTGCATTGGGGTATTGACCAGGCTCTTCTCCTGGATCACACTGACCTTATAGGGCAGGATCTGTTTGCTTTCACGGGACTTTGTGGCCGAAATAATGAATTCATCGAACAGTATATTCCGCTTGGACAGCCTGACCACTGGTTGATCCCTGATCTCCGTATAGGGATATATAACTGTATTATAGGAGGGGTGCTGGAATATAAGGGTGTCCTGCTCCGTGAAAGTCAACGGCCCCGTGTAGCCGTTGCTGTCTGTGATGGCGGCCCGCTCCCGTGATTTGTTGAATATGGCCACATTGGCAATGGGTTCACTACTGTTTTCTGAGACAACACGGAGTCGTTGGCCGTAAGAATTTATGGCAACCAGGACAAAAAATATGGTAAAATAATGCTTCATGAATAGTCGCAAGGTCGCAAAAATTGTACCATACAAAAGATTTTCAAGGTAAAAAAAGTTCCGGATTTAAAACTGGGTGCATTAAGGAAACAAACCTGTGGTGAATGTTGGTAAGTTCTGTTCGTTGGACCCTCTCTTTTTAATACATTTGAATTTAAAGTATTTTATTCATGGTTAAGAAGTTATTGATCGGTGGTGCTGTTGCGGTTGTTTGTGTGGGCTTGCTCCTTTTTATATTATTGAAAAAGAGTGATAAGAGCCAGCAAGTGCCTGCTGCTGAGGCAGTACCTTCCAATGCCATTGTATTCATCGATCAGATTGACTATACCTTTTTTACTGATGATTTTTCCCGAAGCAATAGTTTGTGGAATGAATTGCGATCCCGACATGTGTTCATGAAATTTGACAGTGTCGCCAGCCGGTGGTCCGACCGCATACGACGGATGCCCTTGCTTGCATCCCGGTTACAGGATGGTGCCCTGAGTATTTCATTGCATTTGCAGGGAAAAAGCAGTCATTCCCCCTTGTTCTATGTTGCCCTGGGTGACCAGGTATCATCGCAGCAGATTGAAAATGAGATCAGGGCAATGGCGGGAAGTGATGCTGAGATCAACACGCGCAGGTATGAAGCCGTTGAGCTGACTGATGTATCCCTGGGAAGTACCGAGGGGGCAGATCAGTTCTCCTATGTTATTGCCAACGGGTTGTTGATCGCAGGCAGTTCATCCATCCTGCTGGAGGATGCAATCCGGAGCCTGCATTCAGGGGGAGGCATCCTTCACAGGGAGGGATTCAGGGTCGTTGCAGAGACGGCCGGCAAATATGTGCTGGGGAACGTTTATCTGAATTATGACCAGTTGGATGCGTTATTTTTTCCGCTGGTGGAAAACCAATACCAGGGAGAGCTCTCACCGCTTACGGAATTTGCACAATGGGGGGAATTTGACCTGGATCTCCGCGACGATGCGATCATATTAAGTGGGATGACCTATGCCAGTGATTCACTGGAAAGCTGGTTGAACATTTTCAGGAACCAATCCCCCGTGAGAATGGAGGCCACCTCTTTTGTGCCGTCCAATGTTTCAGAATTCCAGGCATATGGGATCAGTGATGTGGGTAAGTTTATTACAGATTTTGGAAATGAACTCAGGAAAAGAGATCTGTTCAGACGCTACCAGTTGATGGACAATGAAAGCAGGAAGGTGTTGGGAGAGGGAATGTTTGGCGGTTTATTAGGACTGCTTAACGATGAGATTGCCTGGTTCACCATGGAGGATCAGAAGAATGCAGCATACCATGAAGTGGTTATAATGGAAGTAAGGAGCAGATCTGAGGCGATGGCAAAAATGACAACCTGGGTGTCTGCGATGGCAGCTGCCCGGGGAAAGAAACTTTCAGACTACGCGAGTCGTTATCAACTGGATGACCAGGTGAGCTTTGATATCTATAGTTTTCCCGAAATCCACTATGAGCTTCCTGCGGTCAGGAAATTGCTGAAAACACATTTCGCTTTTTATGACAATTATATTATTCTCAGTGAAGCAGAACAAGCCGTTTCAAGAACGATCTATCAGAACGTTTTGCACAAGACCCTGGAGAACGAGATCTTCTATCAGAATGTCAATAACCTGATGTCGACACGGGCCAATTTTACCTGTTTTATCAGACCTGAGCAGTACCTTGCCCGGAAAAGCACGCTGATGAACCGGGATGCACGTTCGCTCAAAGACAGCATCAGGGAGACCCTGCGTAAAATACCGGGCATCATCATACAGTTTTCCAGTGAAGATCAGATTTTCTATTCCAATATCAACCTCAGTTATTCTGCGAAAATCCGGAAAAAGGCCCTTACCGTGTGGGAAAGCCTTTTGGACTCCACCATCATTACCAAGCCATGGTTGGTTACCAATCATTATACTTCTGAAAAAGAGATCATGGTCCAGGACGCATCGCATGCGTTGTACCTCGTCAACAGCACCGGTCGGGTGTTGTGGAAAATACCGCTCGACGGTCCTGTTTTAAGCGATGTATACCAGGTAGATTACTATGCCAATGGAAAATTACAGTACCTGTTCAATACCCCGGGCAGCATTCACCTTGTCGATCGTAATGGCAATTACGTGGAAAAATATCCTGTAAAATTGCGTGCCGGTGCAACCAATGGCATGGCATTGTTTGACTATGATAAAAGGAAAGAATTCCGGATCTTTGTCGCATGCGATAACAGGAGGGTATATGTCTATGACCTGGAAGGGAAGACGGTCCCCGGCTGGTCTTTTGGGAGATCGGAGGGTATTGTACAACAGCCGGTACAGCACTTCAGGATCGGAGAAAAAGATTATATTGTGTTTTCAGACGGGATCAGGGCATATTTCCTTGACAGGAGGGGACGGGAAAGGATCGATCCGAAGAAGCCGGTGGTTGTTTCTGAAAACAACCAGTTTTATCTTGATATGAACATTGCAGGCAACAGTCCAAGGTTTGTGACCACCGATTCAACGGGGAAAGTGATCGGGATTACGATGAATGGCAGCGTTGAACAATTGCTGGAGTATGAGGCATCCCCGGATCATTACTTCAGGATCAAGGACCTGGACCAGGATGGAAAAGCAGAAATGATTTTCACAAACGGGAATGAGTTGGAAGTAATGGATCTGAGCGGCAGGAAGGAGTTTTCCTACAAAACGAAAAATAACATAGGCATGGTGCCGGATATATATGAGTTTTCATCAACAGATCTGAAATTAGGGATTGTGGTCAGGGAAAATAACCAGATCTACCTGTTGAATTCCGATGGTTCCATGTATGAAGGTTTTCCCCTCGAGGGGAATACCCGTTTCAGTATCGGATATTTTGCGGGTTCAGACAGCAGATTCAACCTGATCGTCGGAAGCCTGAATGGATTTTTATATAATTATTCAATTGAATAGCTATGAGAAATAAAAGCACTATTATAACAGCATCAGCTTTCATTGTGATGCTGATGATCGGTTCGTGTGAGGGGTACATGGATCAATTCAGCCTGGACCGGCTTTCTGATGAAGTGGAAATACATCCCACCCTCGCGGCTCCTATTGCCTATGGGAGTTTCAGTATCCAGGACATCCTGGAAACAATGACTGATTCAGCGGGCCTTGTTTCGCAAACTGAAGACAGCCTGATCTATCTCTATTATTCGGATACAGCCTATTCGGTTAAGGCGTCGGAACTATTCAGCATCCCCGACAACCTGGTTACGGAGACTTATGTGGAAACGGATATAAATGTGACTGCCTGGAACTTACTACCCGTTGGTTCTGAGTACACTTTTTATAAGCAGGAAATGCTGGAATTCAGTATTGAACCTGAAGACCGTATCGACAGTATCATGGTAAAAGCCGGGAACCTGAATCTTGAAGCCTTCAGTGAGTTCAAGCACTCGGGGGTGCTGCAGGTGACCAGCAGCAATATCATTGATCCGGATGGTGACACACTTGATCTCTCTTTTACGATCAGTGAAACGGATGGTTCCTATATGTATGACAGCACAATCAGTCTTGCAGATTATAAGATCACCATGGATGAGACCTCGGGGAACGCGGAGGCAGTGCTACATTTTAATCTTACACTGGTCAAATCTCCCGAATTGGTATTGCCCGGTGAAAGGGCAGGCATGCGTTTTGAATTTGCAGCACTCGAATATGAAGCGGTCTATGGTCTTATTGCAGAAAGAGAGATCACCAGCCTGAACGAATCCATTGAACTCGGGATTTTCGACCAGATGGACCAGGTTCCCGATATCTATTTTGCTGATCCGCAATTCAATGTTGCAGTACATAATTCATTTGGAGCCCCCTTGTCGCTGAATATCGATACACTTCGGGCCAGGTCGTTTAAGGATGGGTCGTTTACTTATCTTGAATTTAAGAATGATACCATGAATCCTTTTAAGATCTTTGCGCCTACAACGGAACAGCTGGGTGAAGAGGTTACTACGGAAAGATATTTCAATGTGGAAACCAGTAATATTGATGAATTGATCGCCAGTGTCCCGGACCAGATCAATTTCGACTTCGTTGCCTCTACGGGCAATCCAGCCGAATCAACGGAACAGAATTTCCTGCTGGATGACAGCAAATTGACGATCGAGACGGAGGTTGTGCTACCCATGTGGCTGAGCGCAAGTGGGTATACACTGACCGATACCCTGGATATGGCACTTGACAGCCTGGTAATGCAGTTGTCCTTCCTGGAAGAGGCATTATTCAGGCTGACCACTACCAATGAATGGCCGCTGGAAATTGCGATGCAGATCTACTTCCTGGACGCGGCGGATATCAAAATGGATTCCCTGTTCAGCGAGCAGCAGATACTGCTGAATGCAGCACCGGTGGATGGAGATGGGGTGCTGGACCGCGGTGCATTGCAGGAACATGTAGTTGATGTGGAACTTTCTGCAGCGGAACTGGATGAACTGGAGGGAGCTAAAAAGATGATGCTCAAGGCGCGTGCTGTTACAACGGATAACGGCGTCCCCACAGTGAAATTCTACAGTTCATACATGTTGAATTACAAGCTGTCTATTGATGCCGATTTTAATATTAATTCCAGGGAACTGGATCTCGAATAAGATATAATTAGCTAATCCACAATCTAGACTTATGAATAGGGTACATCAGATAATCGTCGCAGCGGGAGTCCTGCTCATGGTGACCGCAATACCTGGGAACGCCCAGATCCCGAACACCATGTATTTTATGCCGGGAGTACCACAATCCAACCGGATCAACCCAGCCATACAACCGGGTTGCAAGTTTTACCTTGGATTTCCGGGACTTGCACCACTCAGGTTCCAGGTGTCTTCAAGTTCGCTGGGGTGGTCGGACCTGATCTATCAACATCCCGACGCATCGGTTGATTCACTGATTACGCCGTTTCACCCCATGGGGGATAAGCAAGGCTTCCTGGATCAACTGGATGATGTGAATTATTTGCTGGCGGGTATGGGGACCTCCCTTGCATCTCTTGGTTTCAGAGCAGGGAAGAGTTTTATTTCCCTGGATCTTACCAGCCGTATGGATGGAAATATTTACTATCCAAAGGGTGTATTTGATCTGCTGTTTAATGGCGCACCTGATGGCTCGGTGATCACCTTAAGTGGACTTGGAGCGGACATTAACCTGTTCAATGAAGCATCCATGGGATGGTCCAGGAAGGATTTCATACTTCCCGGACTGGATATTGGTGTGCGGGGAAAAGCACTTTTCGGTCTGGCCAACCTGAACACTAAGAGTTCTGATTTTGAAATCACTACATCCATGGAGGTGTGGAACCTGCAATCAGACATGCAATTCAATGTATCCGGTCCTTCTTTTGTTACTTTCCTGGAAGACCTGGATGATGGCCCGCCTGTTGAGATTGATGAAACATTTTTTGACCAGCCGGAATTTTCGAGGATCAGATCTACGGTTTTTGACAGGCAACAGTTCGGACTGGCACTGGACGCCGGGATCAGCTACCGGCCCGTCAGGGAACTGCTGGTCAGTGCATCGATAATGGATATTGGCGGGATCAACTGGAACAATACCGCTGAAGGCTCCTTTAAATTTGAATATGATTTTGAAGGAATCGAGGTGAATCCTTTTGAGGGGGTGGACACCACTTTCATTTCAGAGCTGACAGATTCCCTGGTGAATGCAATTCACTTTTCTCCAACGGACAAGTCCTATTTCGCACGGCTCAACACGAAGGTTTTTGTCGGCGTTTCCTACTATCCCATTGAACGCATCGGGTTTGGACTGCTGTCACGCACCGATTTCCTGAATGACAACCTTTCACAGCAATTCACCGGAAGCGTGAATATGACCACGGGGAAATTCATTAACCTGTCCCTTTCCTATTCCTACATGTCAAATACATTCAACAATATAGGTGCAGGGGTATCCTTCAATGTGGGTCCGTTCAATTTATACGTGATTTCGGACAATATTGTCAGCGGGGCTTTGAACCCACTGGATACCAGGTCATTCAGCCTCTGGTTCGGGATGAACCTTCCGTTTGGATGGGACAAGTATTCGAAACGTGACAAGTCAATT
>CAZOXI010000025.1:0-16009 GCA_964583445.1 uncultured Bacteroidaceae bacterium
CCAAAGACAATTTGAATGAATACAAAAAGAAAAGAGATTTCGACAAAACAGCTGAACCTGATGGAAAGGCACGGAAAAAGATGAACAACCGGTTCGTGATACAGCAACATGATGCCAGCAATATGCATTATGACTTCCGGATCGAGATGTACGGGATCCTGAAATCATGGGCAGTACCTAAAGGCCCTTCCACGGATCACAAGGAAAAACGACTTGCCATGCTCACAGAGGACCATCCATTGGACTATGCTGGTTTCGAAGGCACCATTCCCGAGGATGAATATGGCGGTGGAACCATTATCGTATGGGATGCCGGAACCTATGAAAACCTGAGAAAAGAGAAAGAAGACAAATCCATTGAAGAGAGTTTTGAAGATGGGAAGATCGAGATCTGGTTGAAAGGAAAGAAACTGACCGGGGGCTATGTGCTGATCAAGACCGGAAAAGACGGCAAGCGGTGGCTGCTGAAAAAAATGGACGATGAAGCGGCGGATGCGCGCCGCAAACCACTGAAAACTGAACCGGAATCGGTATTGTCAGGCAAGACCATCGACCAGATGAAAAAAAAGATGAAATCCTCATGAGTAACAAAGAAAAAACACTTGATATCCAGGGTCGGAAGGTCGTTCTTTCGAAACCCGGCAAGAAAATCTTCCCGGAGGATGGAATCACAAAGGCAGACATTGTAGAATACTATCGTCGCATCTGGCCCCATGCCTCTCACCACGCCAGCGGACGTCCCATGGTACTGCAGCGCTTTCCCAATGGGATTACAGAAGAGGGATTTTTCCAGAAAAAAACACCGGATTACTTTCCTGGCTGGATCGAAACCATCGGGGTGGAGATAAAAGAAAACGGGGCCGTCGATCCCTATGTAAATTGCAACAGCGAAGCGACCATTGCCTACCTGGTCAACCAGGGATGCATAACCATGCACCTCTGGCCGAGTAAAAAAGAGCACCTTGATAAGCCGGACCGCATGATTTTTGACCTGGATCCACCGAAGGGAGACTTTGAAATGGTACGGAAAGCAGCATTTGCCCTCCATTCCTTATTCGATGAAGCCGGCATTCATGCTTACCCGATGGTCACGGGATCAAAAGGAATGCATGTTGTCATCCCCATCAAACCAACTGCTGCATTCGACGATGTGCGAGAAACTGCAAGGAAGGTTGCAGAGAAAGTAGCTGCATCTCAGCCGGAACACTTCACCACGGAAATATCGAAAGACAAAAGGAAAGGACGTGTTTTCATTGATTACCTGCGCAATTCGTACGGGCAGACAGCTGTGATGCCCTATGCACTCCGGCCCATCAAAACTGCACCGGTTGCCGTCCCGCTCAGCTGGGATGAAACTAAAAACCGTTCTCTGGATCCCCAAAAATACACGATGCACAATATCTTCCGCCGGATGGCCCGGAAAAAAGACCCCTGGAGAAATATGCAGGAAAATGCCGTTTCATTAAAAGAAATCAGGTCCCTGCTATGAATTCACAAAAGGAATGAAACCTTCATCATTGAGTTTAGAAATTTCAGCGGTGCAATGATAAAAAAACATGTATATTTATAGAACGAAGCTTAAAGGCATATTGATGAAGGTTCGCCGAACACCATTTATAATAATATTATGATGTGAGGCAACTGGTCACCTTGACTAAAAACGAAGTTTGTAATTAATTGTAAATAAATACTATAACTAAAATATATACTTGTGAATAATTTTATGGGGACTCGTTCAGCGTTGAACCGGAAACCGCGATGATACAACCCGGGATTCACTGTTTTCGCTTATTAGCAAGACAGGAATTCCGCATATATAAATGCGTGGTCTCCACTGTTGATTTAATCTGTCCTTAACCCCGGCATGATGAACATGATACCCAGAACATTATTTTTCCTGCTTGTACCTGTATTGGTAGCTGCCTGCCCCGGCATTGTATCCGCACAAGATTCCATCCAAAGAAATGCATTTCATTTCAGTGTGGGAGCCGCTGCACCCTATGATGAGTTTGCCGCCAGTACGTTTACCTACCGGGCAGGTTTTGCCCTGACAGGAATCAATCTGGACGGGGGAGTGATCCATTATGGTCGCAGGAAAATCCTCGGAGTGTACGCAGATGCCGGGTATGCCTACCTCCCTTTTAACGAAAAGCGCTACCTGGCTGAATATGAAAGAATTTTTGAAGATGTGGGAACGATGAGCGTTTCCACGGAAGGATATCACTTTCTGAAGGCTGAAGTTGGATTGCTTATCCGGACCATCGCCATCCGGGATACCCGGATCATCCTACAGGCAGGCGTGGGATACACCCTTTTCCGGCACCCTTACCTTTCGGCAATCAACACGTACTGGGGAATTGTAAACACCGTCAACAGTGACCTGGACTTCCAGCTAAGTGGTTCTGCCGGGATCAGGCTGGAACATGCTCTTGATGAATCTACCGGGATCTACCTCTCTTATCAATTGTTCGCCAGCAAACCCGACTTCAGTGACACAGAAAGTTACCGCGACCACCGCTTCTATGTGCCAGTAAGAACACAGCAGATCAACATAGGATTCACACGATATTTTTAGCATGCAGACATTAAACTACATATTTCTTTTTTTCCTGGCCCTCCTGGGAATGCAATCCTGTGATGAGTCCAGGCTTAACCTGGATATTGCGATCGTGCCGCGGGAGGTAACGAATTTTACAGAAGTCAATTCATCCTACGACGATTACAATTCCGCGGGGCCGCTCTATTTTGCCGGGGATGCTTTCAGCCTGGTGTTTTCCACCAACAGGAACAGCAACGGGGCCGATTTTGACCTGATCAGTTACCAGTGTTATATCAATTATGACCAGGTGAATATATCCTTCGACATCTGGCCGGATTCATGGGAATATCCCCTGGTCGACAGTATGAACAGCACCCACAATGAATGGGGGCCTTATCTGACGTTTGATATCCTGGGGAGTCATACCCCGGATTATGATCCTGAATGGGAAACTTTGCACGATACTTCCCGATTCTTTTTTAGCTCCGACCGCGATGGCAACCAGGATATCTACTACTGCTATTATTCCCCCGGCGGAGCAATCATTCCCGGGCAATGGCCCGTGAGCTTAAGCAGTCTGAATACGGAATTCGAAGAGGGATACCTCTGCCTCCACCAGGAAACAGCCACAAGCCAGGAAGCAGCAACAGGCCAGGAAGCAGCAACGAAACAAGAATCAGCAGCGAAACTGGTATATTCATCGAACCGGGAAACCTGCTATTTCACCTCCGACCGGAATGGCAACTTTGATATATACAGCGCTGCCTGGGAGGGTAACCGCCGGATTGAGACCTCCGGCACACTAGAGGTTGGGAGGGTTGACGTGCTCTCCAGTGCTGCAGATGATAAATGTCCGTACATCGTGAACGATATGATGGTCTTCACAAGTGACCGGGAAGGTGGACAGGGTGGTTTTGACCTGTGGTATTCCGTTTACAGCAATGGCACATGGTCTGCTCCTGAGAATTTTGGACCCGGGATCAATACGGAATACGACGAGTACCGACCGGTCATCATCCCGCTCCAGCCGGACCTGTTTGTCAACGACATGCTTATCTTCTCCTCCAACCGGCCGGGAGGCAGGGGCGGTTTTGATTTGTACTACGTGGGGATGGATAAACGGGGGACCACGGCCGCAAGCGGATTATAAATTGCCACATGTATCCTGATGTATTGAAAACCTGCTGCCAGGTCTGAAGTTTACCGAATCGCAAATGCTTTCGCCGGGTTCAGCACGAAGATCTGATCAATCTCGTCTTCTGTGAAACCTGCCGCCAGGTCTGAATTTCACCGGATCGCAAATGCCGCCGCCGGGTTCACCACCAGGAGCTGATCAATCTCCTGAGCCGTGAACCCCGCTTCTTCCAACGCCGGGATCAGGGTGGTGAATAGATCGGAAAATCCCCTGAAATTGCCACCCCCGGGTTCGCCGGGCCGGTACCATCCCGCGTCGTGTGAGATCAGCACCCGGTTGAGCAATTGTGCATCTTTCATGGCCTGAAGCCGCGCAACATACCACTGGGTGCTGAAATTTGAACCGGGGTTTTTGTCTCTTGCGGCATTGATATTGTCCAGGGAGATCCATGCGCCAAGCTGCGCAGCCTCAATTATTCCCTCCTGTGATCCCCGCTGGGCGTGTACCCAGATGAATGTCGAGGGCGAAACACCAGCCCTTTCCAGGAGTTCTATTTGTTCAAATGCCGGGGCTTCCGGCCCTGTATGCGAAGCAATGACCAATCCCGTTTCTTTATGTGCAATGGCTGCTGCATTGATCAGCAAACGGTGCTTTGCTGAAAGGGTATCATGCGCGTCGACCCCGATCTTGATGAACCCGGGCCTGATGCCGGTGTCTTCAATTCCATTCCTGAATTCATCGATCCAGACATCTGCAAGCGCTTCAGGCTCCATCTCAAAGACCTCCTCCGGAATGAATTTATTGTTACGCGCCCCGTAATAACCGGTATTGGTAAGAATATTAATCCCGGTTTGCTCCGACAAGCGCTTCATCAATAACGGGTCCCTGCCAATGTAGGCCGGTGTGCATTCCACAAATGACTGAACCCCAAGCGATTTAATTTCCTCCAGGTAGGGTGTTGCGACCTCCACAACCGTATCCCGGTTCCAGCGATGGTATCCCGTACTATCGGCGCCAATGAAATCCACCAGCAGGTGCTCGTGGGTCAGCGTGGTTCCAAACTCAGAAGGATCAATGGCCCCGGTCACCGTCAGTATTTTTCCCTGGTCTGAAGAGATTTCCTGTGAGCTGCAGGCATGGATGATGGCAGCCAATATGAAGACAGTAAAAAAACGCAGGTATTTCAATGTCCTATTGATCTTTTCAGAATGGATCATATTCAGGTTCCTCATGGTGGTTGTAGTATTATGAAAAGTGGGTATTCAGGTATTTCGTGGTGCTTTAGATCTTTTCCGGATGTATACTATTCAGGTTCCTCATTGCTGTTGTAATGATTTGATAGTTGCATATTCAGATATTTTATGGTGCTTCATTCGTAGAACAACTTCTGATATCCTGGCCGTTGCAGATTCTTCCAAAATCACCTCTGAATTCCGGCATTCGATCTGCTGATCCAGCGCATCATATGATCCCGAAAGGATTAACCTTCGCTTATATCATAGCCCATCAATACATCCCCATGCCTGATCAACAGCATCCCCTGGTAAATAGCAGGATGGCTCCAGTGTGGCCCGGTACCTTCATTGACACGGAACTGGCTGATAATGTTCAGATCATCCCTGCCCGGTTCTGCCAGGGCAACATGACCGGTCCGTTCTTCGTACAGGTACAGCATCCCATCTGCAGCGATGATGGACCCCTTGGTGTACCACTCCTTTTCCCAGAGGGTCTGCCCGGTCTCCCAGTCAACAGCCGCCCAGTTTCCTTTTGTATTGTGCACCATCGTGGAGCCGTAAATGGTTCCGTCGAGCAGGACCAGCCCGCCATGGTGGGTATCCAGCACATCATTCCTCCATTTCAGCTGAAAAGAGCTGTCATTTTCAGGAATACTGAACATCAACCCGGGTTGGTTATTACCATAAGTGACAAATACCTCGCCATCTTTATACAACGGGGTATTCGCTGCTTCGCCCTTTCCTTTTTCCACGTGGTATTGAATGGTATTATAGGTCCATAAAACGGTGCCATCCGCCACATCGATGCCGACCAGGTCATCCGAAGTCTGGACAAGCGCAATGCTCCTGCCATTCCATTCAACGAGCGACGAGGAAGCATATGCTTTTTGTCCGCCTGTACTTTTACTTTTCCAATGAAGTTTTCCTGTTTTTTTATTGAATGCTACCAACGTTGTTTCTTTGCCACCTGTGATATACAGCGCATCCTGGTCTGTCAGGAGCACAGATTCTGCGATACCCCATCCCTTATAACTTCCCTGGTAATCTTCATCCGGATTATGTTTCCATAATATTTCGCCATTTTTTGCATCAAGACAGACCAGGTCGCCCATCCCGCCGATGAGATAGATCCGGTCTTTCTCAATAGTTGGTGTTGCTCTTGACTCAGGATAGGTCCGCTCCCAGGCGCGACTGTATTCGGTTTCCCACAGTTGTTTTCCTTCCAACGTATAGGCTGAAATCACATCCATGGTATCCGACTTAATCCCGGTTACGAAAATCGTATTATCGTATACAATGGGTTGGGAATAGCCCTTTCCGATGTTTTCAATTTTCAACGCAAGCCGCGGTCCGTCTTCAGGCCATTCCTTCAGCAGTCCCTCTGCAGGGTAGACCCCATCCCGCTCAGGTCCCCTCCATTGCGAAATATCATCAGAACAGGAAACAGAAAGGAGTATCAGAACAGTAAGAAAGAAAGCATTTATTTTCATCTCAGGTGCGTTAATTGAAACAAGATCCTATTGATTTTATAATAATAGTGAAAAATTAACAATAATACGTTTAACGTTCACAGATCAGACCTCGAATGAAGAATTGCCCTGATAATTTTGATATTTGTATTAGAATATGTAACATGTTGACCATTTTTCAATGGATGGATTAGCAATGCTGCCCATTGCATCATTGAATGGATCAAGAGCAAGCGACCTGATTATCTGTTGATTTGCAGTTTTTAGAAAACATGATGGAGCAGTCCCCACATAGATATTCAGCTTCCAAATTCTCTCCCTACAGGAAAGCCTCTGCAGATTTGCTGACTGCAGCGAGCCGGAAAAACATGATGCATGCACTTCTGGAAGTGGATATAGAAGCAACCAGGAAGGCCATACGAAAGCTAAGAAGAGAAAAAAAGCAATATTTGTCTTTAATAGGATACATCATCTATTGCACCGCGAAAGCCGTGGATAAAGATAAAAGTATGCATGCCTACCGCGACTGGCGAAACCGCTTGATCTGTTTTGAAGAGGTGGACGTCAGTACTACCATCGAAAGGGAAATTGGAGGTCAGCGTGAAGTCATTCCTAAAATCATCAGGAATGCCAACAATAAGGACATGTTTGAAATTTCATCTGAGATAAAAGATGCCAAAACATCGGAAATCAGAGAAGCCGAGGTATATAAATCCATACGCACCTATTTAGCCATACCAGTGATCATCCGCAGGTGGGTCTTCAGAATTCTTGATCGTTTCCCATTGCTGATGAAAAAGAAAGCCGGTACCATTATGGTGACCTCTGCAGGATCAGGAGGTGTGAACAGGGCATGGGGGATTCCCGTGGCAAGTCATACGCTGAATATCGCCATTGGAGGTGTCGGGTCCACGAAATTTGAAATGAACAATACAATCGCTCCACGAGAACATCTTTGCCTGACAGTCAGCTTCGACCATAATATCATTGACGGGGCACCCGCATCCAGGTTCATTCGCTCACTTGTAAAAATCATTGAAACTGAAATATAAGTTCAACCCTGCTATCATGAACACATCGTTTGAAATACATGCCATCGGCCAGGTAGTGCGAAACAACGGGATGACTGCCATTGAACTGGAACGGAAATATATACCGGGACTTTCAAAAATTGAGGGATTCAGTCACCTCCAGGTGATCTGGTGGGGACACCTCACAGATCAGCCGGGCGACCGGGAGCGGTTGGTTGTCGATAACCTGTTTAAGAAAGCCCCGGATAAGGTGGGTGTCTTCAGTACCAGGTCCCCGGCCAGACCCAACCCGATTCTCCTGAGCACCATTAAGGCAGATAAGATCGATACCCGGAGGGGTATCATCTACACCCCTTTTATTGATGCGGAAGAAGGCACTCCTGTGCTTGATATTAAGCCCTATTTCCCGATGGAAAGGGTTAAAAATTGTAAGGTTCCTGAATGGTTCGCACACTGGCCTGAATGGGCAGAAGATGCCACAGATTTCGACTGGAAAAAGGAGATCAATTTCCCAAAGCAATGAAATCAGAATGCGGCGGTGAAAAAGAGCCAGACGCCCATGAGATCCAGAACGTGAAGGTCTTGTTCAAATTCTAAAATACCTTCTCGGGCAAAAGGTCTACCCCATTCTCTTTCTCAAAGAACCTGAAATAGTGATAGAGCTTGTAATTCAATTCCAGGCCGTAATCAATATTTGCCCTGTAATCGATATACGTCTGGTACATATCTCCATAGCGCAGGGGGTTATTGTGGCGATAATTCCATTCCGTCACATAGCGCCTGTTCCACGTTTCGTAATAGTTCTTTGAATAAAACTCCATAGACGGCTGCATGGCGAGGTACGTATCATACCCCGGATCCATTACAATCAATTCATATTCTACCGAATCAGATGATTCCTCAGCGCTTTCAAACCTCATTGTGTCCTGCTGTCCGTATGCCAGGACCGAAGCAACCGAAATGGTCATCAATAACAATATCAACTTCTTCATAACTCCTCCTTTTTATTGTTCAGTTGCATTGTACATTTATAAATACAACAAATTGAATGCCAATGTGGTTGTAGCAGAACCAATAAAAGGATCCGTGCATAGAAATCATCATCACTGGGCAAATATGTTGCAGCGGATCCAATCAACAGGATAAAAAAGCCGGACCATTCTGTATCCTGAAAATGATCCGGCTAAAACTGGTCTCATAGAATCAACTGAACCAGACTATTTGACTGCCTTTTGTTGCCAGGTTTCGTTGTCATTACTGATTCTGATGACATAGCTCCCTGGGGTAAGAATATCCATGGCAATGGATCCTTCTCCCCCTGAGATGTGAAGCAGACCTGCATCAACCCGGCGACCTGTAACATCGATTATACTGTAAGAAAATACACCATCGACCGGCAAAGCGATCCGGGTGAATGGTCCCAGTGGATTCGGATAGATCTTCATCTCCCCGGATTGTATATGATCCTCAACTCCCGTAATCACCAGGGTAGCTTCCATCGCAAATCCTGATGCGACAAAGGACTGGTCTATCGCCTGCACGCTCCAGTAATAGGTTCCTGGTCCGGGATCCAGTATTTTCATTTCCCTTGCCTGTCCTGCATTCCCGGGAACCGGGGTCTTCAGGAATGCACCTTTTGATGCCGGACTGACTATATCCGTTCCCTGCGAAGTACTTCCCATTCTGAAATTGTAGGTCAGGGCTGAAGCCGGTGTCAGGTCATCAGAGGCTGCTTCCCACGCCATGATATAATAGGGATCTTCAAACCGGGTGCTGAAATTTTCGACAATGACTGGCGGATTGTTTTCTGTCCCGGTATCGTACCTGTAGATGAGGGTATGGGAACCGGTGCCCTTAATGCCCTGCAGTGCCAGGTCAAGGTCACCATCGTTGTCATAGTCGCCCCAATCCAGGCTGCTGCGCCCCAGCTTCTCAAATCCATACCTAACCTCGTAAAAGGTACCTACCTCATTTTTCAGGATATAACCTGCCTGGTCAAAAAAACTGTGATTCCCGGTCACCACCAAGTCCGGATCACCATCATTGTCATAGTCGGCCCATGCCAGGTCGCCGCTTTCCACACCTCTGAATGTATCATACAGGCTGAATACCTGTCCATTGTTCTCATTGAACACATTCATGTAGATTTGCAAATAAATGGAATCACTGTCCCGGCCCATGATGGCCACATCCAGGTCACCGTCCCCGTCCAGATCGGTAAAATCAGCGGAGGCATTGTACATCCCCGGGATGATGGTCTGGTATTCCTCGTATGCATCCACCCCGGCAATATATACCCTGGTGGGATTGATATTTGCACCGCATAGGAACACATCAAACTCACCGTCATTATTGATATCCACCTGGTGTGCCTCCCCATTGTGTGTACCCGGCAGACCGGTCTCAACGCTGGTGAAAGAGGTACCGCTATTCATGTGAATCAGCGTGAAATCTCCATTTTCACCTGAACCTGAAATTAAGATGTCCTGTTTGCCATCATGATCCACATCTGCAGGTGAAACACAGGAGGAGGAAACTCCGGTCAACCCGCAGTTCAACACTTCAACAAAACTTCCTCCCTGGTTCTCATACAAAATGCTTTTCCTGGTGAACTCATCTTCGTCGAGCCTTCCCGTTACCACAATGTCCAGGTCATTGTCATTGTCAAAATCAAACCATTCGGCCGACCCGGAAGTACCAGATGAGAGTCCTGTGAGCTGGATCCCTGAATCCACAAATCCTTCACCGGTGTTTTCAATGATCCTTGTGACATAATGGTTCTGTGATCCCGTCCAACCATGCTGCAACAAATCGAGGTCTCCATCGTTATCGTAATCACCCCACTTAATGGAGCCATGCGATAAACCGGAAAGACCGGTCTCCAGAGCAACGAATCCTTCCATCTCCTTGAATATGGAAATGTACACCATGCCTGTATCCCTGGCACCATGTGTATCTGCAATGAAATAGGTAATTGTATCCTTCACCACCCCCGACTTTGCAGGTTCATACAGGATCGATGTATTATTCACCAGTGTCGCATTGCCTGCTCCTTTGTAATCGATCCCGGTAACAAGAAACGGGTCGCCATCTTCATCATAATCATTCTCAAGCACGTAGATGGTTAACGCATCTGAAGTGATCACGGTATCGTCCACAGCCACAGGAGGATGATTTTCAGGAATGTAAACTTCTACATTGAAAGTGTCAGATACAGCAGCATCAGATGGGTCTGTTGCGGTAACAACAACCTCAGCCGTTCCTGATGCACCTTCACCTGGTGCCAGGGTTAGGTCCCCGCCCTCCTCCTGGGCCAGCAGCCAGTTGACATCCACCGCAACTGAGAAGACCAATGCATCGCCGTCCGGATCACTGAACACGGTATCCAGTCGGGCAACTTCATGCGGCCCGGTGTTCCATTCGAACGATTGATCAGGGATGGGACGATCCACTACAGGGGCAAGATTGGGAATAACACCAAATTCATCTGCCCCGATATCGGGATGCTCCGGATCCCGCGCTTCCCCGTCAAAGTCACGATCTATCCCCGCAATCGTTTTACCGGCGCCATCGAGGGCTGCGGAAGAAGCATGTAAATCTACCAGAGAGGTGAATTCCGGATCCACAGAAACAGAGTTTTGATTGCTGCCGCTGGCGGTCTTGAGCGCTTCCAGGTCATTGCATGCACTGTTCCAGTAAGCCAGGTTATCCCCGGTATTGTAGTAGCAGTTATAATTGGCTGATAGGAAAGTGGTATTGTTGGTATAAATACTATAGGCTGTACCCTGGTTAAAAAAGATATTATTCACCAGTTTAATGTCCTGTGAATTCTGAATGTCACATGCCAGGGCACTGCCCTTGTCTGAATCCACAGCAACCGAGTTATAATAAATGTCCAGGTGATCACAATTATAAAGGCTCAACAGGTCATAGTTCAGGTTTTGAAAATCCGTTGACATCATATTGTTTGCGATCAATCCGGATTTGAAATTTTCAAACCCCACATTGTTCAGATAGAGCATCTTTCCGTACTTTGACCTGACCAGGTTGCCGGTGATTTCCAGGTCTGTGTCTACATAGGCAACATACATTCCATAGATGCCGCTCAGCAATGTGTTGTCTTTTACAAACAGGCCATGCACCTTGCTGATCAGCAGGTTTTGATACCCGTTTTCCGCATAATTACCGATAAAGTGAAATTCACCCGGCGCGGATGGATACTTTCCGTTATTCATATAAATAGCCGTGGTGCCGTCAAAGAGGCTGTCATTCGCAAAGCGCAGGTGATGGAAATTAATGTCGGAAGCCATCACCAGGATGCCTTCTGCACTTGCATCTGCCTGGTCGTTCCCGTAGAAATTGCAGTTCAACACTTCCAGGCTGTCCACCAATCCTTCAAGTTCCAAAATCCTGGCATAGCGGGCGTCCATTCCGTGCAAGCTCATGTTTTTCAGCTTCAAAAAGGAGGCGCCCCTGAGATACAGGACATAATTGTCATCGTTGTCTTCTGCGTTGTGCCAAAGGTGCACATCCTCACGCTTCCCGGTTGAAGATTCGATGATCAGGGGGCTTAATGAAGATGCACCAGCTATAGGTGTAATCTGGCACTGCTCCTCATAATAAGCCGGGAGGTATTGCAAACGAACCGTGTCACTCATCCCCCTGACGCGCAGGTCATCCGCTGCTTCGTTCAGGTTGGAATAATCCCCGCCACTTCCAATGGTATAGGAGCCGGCCATGGGAGGTGAGGTACCTGCCCCGGCAGTGAATTCCCAGGCGCCGATGTCCGGATGCGTATCGTCCCTGTCCACACTGTCTATATCAATATCTATTGAACCGATCGGTGTTCCTGCTCCATCCAGCCATGCAGAATTCGGCACTGGCTGATCGATATTACTAAAGTTCGGGTATGCATAAACGGAGTGTTCGTTTTTTTCACTGACCTGTTTCAGTGTCCTTAAATCTGCACAATTTTCACCCCAGTAGGCAAGGTAGTTACCGGTGGTATACAAATTATTATAGTCACACAAATTGACCTGGTCATCCTGTGTTGCGAAGATACAATACCCTTTATCCAGTGCCACCAGGTTGTTATTGATAATGTTTATTGTTGGATTGATGCAATAATTAAGATAAAGTACCTTAGCATTGGTAACGCTTGAAGTATTCAACACAACAGTATTGTAGTAGAAGTTGATATATGAACAAGTTGTCATTTCCACGCCCTCATTTCCATGTTCCGTCAGTGAAACACTGTTGTTGCAAACGAAGCTTTGGTAACCGGGAGCAGAAGTCATATTCACCAGGTAGATCCCTTTGCGTGTTATATTGCTGAGCCTGTTTGAAAGCACTGAAATACTGCTGCTGGATCCTCGCAGGGTGATCCCAATGCCTGAATAGGTTATTTCATTTCCAATAATTTCAGTATACTCATGCTTATTCAGATCCATGGCGGTATATCCAATGGTATCAAACCTGTTTGAATCTATTTTCGTCCGCAGGTTATAATTGGCCGCGCAGTTCAGGTACATTCCATAAGATCCATTCTTAAAATGGTTGTTCCTGATGGTGATATCCTGCAAGCCTGACCCGGAAGTATAGAGCAGGGCATTCCTGGCCCGGGCATTGGTGTCATAGTTCCCTTCCAGCCGGCATCCCTCCATCAGCAAATCGAACATATAGGTTTCCAGGTGGATCACCATGCCATAGATTTCATCCAATGCCTTGAATGAAATATTCCTGATGCGCACAAAATTGCCCGAAGTAATTTTCACAACAAAGTTATCCGCATCTCCTTCTGCATCATACTGCACCAGCACATCGGAAGCATTGCCGGAAAGGGATTGTATCGTGATGGTGTTTGTTTCAGAGGCCGTGGGGATATATGGAAGAGTAAACTGCTCAGTGTAGGTCCCTGCGGTTATATTGAAGACAACCGACCCGCTTAGCCCCTGTGCATCGAGATCTGCACATGCTTCAGTAATGGTGGCATAGTCTCCCCCGGAACCTATGATATAATCGCCTGATAACTGCGCGAAAACAGTCATAGAAGAGAAAAGAAAGAACACTCCTGTTGCAATGATCCTTATGCACCAGGTAAATCGTTCAAATGCTTCGTTTAAAATGGCAGTAGTTTTCATAGTATGTTTTTATTTTAGGTTTTTCCTTGAAATGAGCCATGCATTGTTCCAATTGTATATTGATATAATGAATAAAATTACCTCACTACACCATCAATGTAAATAACATGATCATGTGATATGTGAACGCGAGCACGACCGGCACTTAACTGTGCAATAATTCAGGTGAAAGAGTCACAACAGGCAGGTGCTGTCTAAAAAATATGCAGCAACAGCCAACAGGATGACCCCCCAGCTCAGATCTGTGACAGGTAACTTTTCAGGTCAAAAAGTGTTCATGCATGACTGTGCATTTTTTTGTGGACTATCCGTAAGGGTTTTTGTAACTTGAAGATTATAAACTGACACACCAAAGGTAAAATCGAACGAAAACCGGGAAATACAATGCTATGTCCGAAATATTTGAAAAAATACCAGGGAATCACAGGTCAAAAGTCAGAAAACAACATCAACCAGAATGGACCGGGCCCATGCTGGCAACGCTCACTAAAAAGCGATTTTCGGATCCTGACTGGATCTATGAAAGAAAATTGGACGGGGAGCGGTGCCTGGTTTTTAAGAAAGGAAAAAAGGTCCGGCTGATGTCACGGAATAAAAAACAACTGAACGATATCTACCCAGAGCTTGTGGATGCAATCATGAAGGAACAACACAGCTTCATAGCGGATGGTGAAATTGTGACTTTTGAGAACGGAAAAACCAGCTTCTCCAAACTTCAGCAGCGGATGCACAGTAAAGGTGAGCAATCCGACAACAAGGTAAAGGTATATTATTACCTTTTTGACATGGTATACATTGATGACCATGACATTTCCGGGTTGCCCCTGAGGGACCGGAAAAAAATCCTGTCCGGATCGATCAATTTCTCCGAAGATCTATTGGTCTATTGTACCCATATCAATGAAAAGGGAGAAGATTATTACAGGAAGGCCTGCCAAAAAGGATGGGAAGGGGTAATTGCCAAGGAAGCAACCTCGACGTATGTCCACTCACGGTCGAAAAAATGGCTGAAATTCAAGTGTGTCAACCGGCAGGAAATGGTCATCGGCGGCTTCACCGATCCCCAGGGCAGCCGAAAGGGTTTTGGAGCACTGCTCATCGGGTATTATGAAGATAAAAAGTTACAATATGCCGGAAAAGTCGGAACAGGATATACTGACGATCTCCTGGAAGAATTAAAATCGAAAATGGACCGCCTGGAAACTGGTGAAAATCCATTTGAACAAAAAGATATCAGCGTAAAAAATGTACATTGGATCAAACCTCGCCTGGTAGGTGAATTCAAGTTTACGGAATGGACCAATGACAAACGCTTAAGACATCCCAGCTTCGTGGGTTTGAGAGACGATAAAGACGCTGAAGAGGTCACTAGAGAAAACCCCGGGTGATGAGCAGAGATTAGTTTATGGTAAAGGTCTGCTTTTTCTCAGCACGATCCTTGCAAGTGTAATTCTTTATATATTTATATGCAGATAACAAATCCATCAAAAACCCAGGCTTATGAAATCTTTCTCCGCTATACCCTTGATTGCATTGCTATTTGCTGCCTGCAACAGCGACTCACAGCAGGATAAAAGCACACCTCAACAACCAAATGTCGTACTTGTATTTATTGATGATGAGGGCTACGGAGACGTCGGATGTTATGGGGCGACCGGATACGAAACACCCCATCTTGACCAGATGGCGGCACATGGCATGAAATTCACAAATTTCTATTCTGCACAGCCGGTATGCAGTGCTTCACGGGCTGGATTGATGACCGGGTGCTATCCCAACAGGATCGGCTTCTCGGGTGCACTTTTCCCACATCACTCCATAGGGATCAATCCCGATGAATACACGATGGCTGAAATGTTCAAAGACCAGGGGTATGCCACGGCGTGTTTTGGCAAATGGCACCTGGGATGGCAAAAAATGTTCCTTCCACTGCAGCACGGGTTCGACGAATATACCGGTATTCCCTATTCGAATGATATGTGGCCGCACAATGATGCCACCGGCGAACCGGTACCTGAAGACTCACGCAGGGCAAAATTTCCCGAACTCCCGCTGATCGAGGGCAATGAGGTGATTGAGCGGATTACAGACCTTAAAGGACAGGACAAGCTGACCACCCTGTATACCGGAAAAGCAGTCGATTTTATCAATCGCAACGCCGGCAATCCATTCTTCCTGTATGTTCCGCATACCATGGCCCATATTCCGCTGGGTGTGTCCGATAAATTCAGGGGAAAAAGCGAGCAGGGCCTTTACGGTGATGTGATGATGGAGATTGACTGGTCGGTTGGAGAAATACTGAGTGCCCTCAGGGAGAACGGAATCGAAAAAAATACAATTGTCATTTTCACAACTGACAATGGTCCGTGGCTGAACTTTGGCAACCATGCCGGATCATCCGGCGGACTCCGGGAGGGAAAGACTACCAGCTGGGAAGGCGGACAACGCGTTCCGTTCATC
>CAZOXI010000026.1:0-15647 GCA_964583445.1 uncultured Bacteroidaceae bacterium
TAGCATTATGGAGGCGAAAGATACCGTATTTCGGTTGCCGCGCTGGATGAAAGTGCCCATGCCGAAGGGAGAGAATTATTCAAAAGTCAGGAACCTGATTAAGGAACATGATCTGAATACCATCTGCACCAGTGGAAACTGTCCGAACAAGGGTGAATGCTGGAACGCAGGAACGGCGAGTTTTATGATCATGGGATCAAAATGCACACGGAACTGCCGGTTCTGTTACGTGGAAAACCTGGTCCCGGATCCGCTCGATTGGGAAGAGCCTGGCAGGCTGGCAGATACCATTAAGATTTTGGGATTGAAACATGCAGTGATCACATCGGTGAACCGGGATGACCTCAGGGATGGCGGTGCGCGGTTCTGGGCAGGCACGATCAAGATGATCAAACTGCGGAATCCGGATACAACGCTCGAGGTACTGATCCCCGACTTCAACGGGGTGGAGGCAGATGTACAATTGGTGATCGATGCAAAGCCGGAAGTGATCTCGCACAACGTGGAGACCGTGGAACGGCTGACACCGAAGATCCGCAGCAATTCCTATTACAGGACCAGCCTGAAGGTGATCAGTCAAGTGGCTGGATCCGGACTGGTACCTAAATCCGGGATCATGCTGGGACTGGGAGAAAAAAAGGAAGAAGTACTGCAAACCCTTAGCGACCTGCGTGAAGCGGGGTGCCGGGTGGTGACCATCGGACAGTACCTGCAGCCCGACAGCAACCTGGCCAAAGTAGTGGAATATGTCCGGCCGGAAGTGTTTGATTTCTACAGGGAGCAGGGGCTGAAAATGGGATTCACCCACGTGGAAAGCTCACCACTGGTGCGTTCTTCGTATCATGCAGAGCGGCATGTAAACGGATGAATGGGATGGATCATCTCAGGTGTACAATTTCTACATAACGTCCTTTAAGAGAAGGATGCAGCTTATTCATAGCGGTTACAAGGGAAATACCGGGGAGACCGGGAACTGACCAGGCATTGCAGCTTTCAGTTTGACTGCAACCTGCCGGTCTTCACAACCTTCCCTTTTTTGTTCAGGGAGATGTATTGTTTCACATGGTCGATGGAGATCGTGTACCTTATGTTTGTCTTTGCATCTTCAAATCCATACTGCACCACCCCTTTAAGTACATCAGCATTGAGCGGTTTCATAATTCCGCGGTCTGTCTCCAGGTTGATCAGTTCCGCTGGAAATGTTTCCCATGCTTCGAGATAGGTTTCAAGCTCGTAATTCAGGCAACATTTTAATTTTCCACACTGTCCGGCCAGGCGTGAGGTACTCAGGGATAGATCCTGCTTTCTGGCCGCATTTGTCTTAACAGAATTCATTTCCGTCTTCCATGTGGAGCAGCAGAGCTCCCTTCCGCAGGATCCGATTCCCCCGGTTCGCGCCGCATTTTGCCTGGCGCCGATCTGATGGAGTTCAATTTTCATTTTGAACTCCTTCATCAGCAGCTTCAGCAGTTGCCTGAAGTCAACACGGCCATCAGCCGTATAGTAGATCGTAATCTTTTTACCGTCTCCCCTGAACTCAACATCACTGATGTTCATCTGCAATCCCAGTGAACCAGCCAGCTCCCGGCATTTCAGCATGGCTGAACGATCGTTCTTCCTTGCATCAAGCCATTTTTCAATGTCGGTTTCAGTTGCGATCCGGTAAACCTGGTGGATCGAAGCCCGTTGTTTTTCCGATGCATTTGTTTCGAATCGCTTCCTGGCCAGATCACCCGTGAGGGAAACTGTTCCCACATCATGACCGCCATCCACGTCTACAACAATACGATCATCTTTTTGCAACCTCAGCATCCTGCTGTTCCGGTAAAACTCCTTCCTGTTGTTTTTGAACCTGACTTCAATAATCTCCTCTTCTACCTTCAGGCCGGACAACCCTTTCATCCAGTCGTGCGTAGCAAGCATTCCTTTCGATGTATCCAGCTGCGCCAGGAATATTTGTTCCTGGGCAGGGGTCTGGTTACTCTTCCCGCAACCGCATCCTCCACTGCAACATGCCATACTAAAGTTAATTTAGATTAATTAAACGTTACACAAAAATGTAGAAAAGGAGTGAGAATTCAAAACTTTTATCTACGATTATGCAGTCTCCTGGCTTTATTGGCAAGTGGTTCATACAGGGGTTGAATCGGTGGTGTGTAGTCTGGATTCCTGGTCATAGTTCAGCTGGCTGTGGCAATGTTCAGCTGGCTATAGCAATACGTATCAATACGGATCCTTTTTTTGTATGTAAAGCGGACTTACTGTCGCATCAATTTGATCAGCTGGCGATAGATATACTTATTGAACCTGACACTATTCCTGACGGGAAGTGTATTGCGCCTGAGGTTTTTTTGTTCCGGGGTGGGGATCTGCTTCAGCGCATCATGGTAGGTTTCCAGGGCGGGAAGAAAGATCTCATTTAATGCATAATCGTACAACTCTGTATCCCTGGCATTGTATTTTTTGAGCAACTTCAATGAAATTTCGTCGTTCAGCAACTGGTTTTTTAAGTCATTATTCCTGGCAGTGATCAGTCTCCTGTATTGTAGGTCGAGAGGTTGCTGAAGCAATACTTTCAGCAGTTTTACCGAATCACTGAATTGCTCGGTGATTCCTGTAAAAGTATATTCTTCCCTGAGCAGCTGCTTTGCTTTTTCCACATCGTCTGAGCCAGCAATGATCTTCACAGAAAGGTTCTGGTTGTTTCTGTTTCTTATCCATTCTTCGAAAGTCATGGAGAGGTTTCTCCACATTACATCATACTGGTAATGGGAGGCACATCTCGAAACAGGTTCACGAAGGATAGTAATCAATTGATCGTTTGGTCCTGCAAAGTTTGAAAGCGGATCTATAACGTTGTGACCCGTGATCGCCTGCGGATCCCGGAAAATCTTCTTAGCAAACAGCAGGTCTTCTTCAGTATAGGGCGACCGCTTTGTCTTCAGTGCATCAATATGTTTCCATCCGTAATTATTACGTAGGATATACTTCAGGGTAGTGCCGCCTGTTTTGGGTATGTGCGAAAATATGATCATTACCTTGCAAAGGTAACATTTACCAGGTGAACCTTTGTCCATCCTGTTTTTGCAGGTTGGTTTCACGATAAAATCACAACCCGGGCAGACCGCTATATTTTTTGTTGGTTTAAATACAGTTCATTGTGCTGTGCAAGGCTGCCATCACTCAGATACAAGCAATAATTTATTTAGATTCTAAAAAGTATTTGGCTAACTTTGCACCTTTGAAAAAAGGCAATTCGTTGTTTATTAGCCTCTTAAATGTATTTTGTTGATGAACAAGGAATTGATATTTTTCTAACTTAACCTTTATATTATGAATGACATTTATGGATTGTTCTGGATTGTGCCTTTAGCAGCATTGACGGCACTTGTATTTGCGTATTTTTTCTTCAGGGCGATGATGAAAAGTTCTGAAGGAACGCCTCGCATGATTGAAATCGCTAAGTATGTCAGGGAAGGTGCAATGGCCTACATCAGGAGTCAGTACAGGGTTGTGGCACTGGTATTTCTGGTCATGGTGATCCTTCTTGGATTGATGGCTTACCTGGGTGTTCAGAATCCTTTTGTTCCGATGGCCTTTCTGACAGGTGGTTTCTTTTCCGGATTGTGTGGGTTTCTTGGAATGAAAACAGCCACTTTTGCATCAGCCCGGACAGCACATGGAGCTTCCGAATCGCTGAACAAGGGCTTGAAGGTTGCCTTCAGAAGCGGTGCCGTGATGGGACTGGTTGTAGTAGGTTTTGCATTGCTTGATATTGCCGGCTGGTTCTACCTGCTGGACAAACTCATTTTCACTCCTGACAACATGGAAAATGGTGCCCGTTTCCTTGGGCTGACTTTTGTACATGCAGGAACTTCAGAGCATCAGAAGCTGGTTGAGATCACTGTTACAATGCTTACTTTTGGAATGGGAGCTTCTACCCAGGCATTGTTTGCCCGTGTAGGAGGTGGTATTTATACCAAGGCTGCAGATGTCGGAGCCGACCTGGTAGGTAAGGTTGAAGCTGGTATTCCTGAAGATGATCCGCGTAACCCTGCCACCATTGCTGATAATGTTGGTGATAACGTCGGGGATGTAGCCGGTATGGGGGCCGACCTGTATGAATCCTATGCAGGTTCGATTCTTGCTACCGCTGCCCTGGGTGCTGCCGTTCCGCTTATCGGAAGTTACTCAGGCATCACGCAACAAACCGCTGTGCTGGCCCCTATGATGGTAGCCGCGATCGGTATTATTTTGTCCATCGTAGGTATCTTCATTGTAAGAACCAAAGAGTCTGCCACACAGAAAAACCTGCTGAATGCACTGTTGCTCGGTACAGGAGGCAGTTCTTTCTTTATCCTGATTGCTATTGCCGTGATGGCTGCCATCGGGTGGATCACATGGGGTATTTTTGGTGCTGTTGTTGCCGGACTGGCAGCAGGGGTGATCATCGGACAGGCAACGGAGTACTTCACCTCTGATGAATATAAGCCCACAAAAGGAATTGCAAAACAGACGCAGGGAGGAACTGCAACAACCATTATTGACGGTATTGCCGTGGGAATGACTTCCACGTGGGTCCCGGTTGTTACAATCGTTGCAGGTATTATTGCTGCATATGGATTTGCCGGCGGATTCACAAATTTTGCACATGGTGTATATGGAATTGGTTTTGCTGCAGTAGGAATGCTTTCCACCCTGGGTATTACGCTTGCTACCGATGCATTCGGACCGATTGCTGACAATGCCGGGGGCAACGCTGAGATGTCTGAGCTGGATCCGCAGGTACGTGAACGGACCGATGCACTGGATATGCTTGGAAATACTACAGCTGCCACAGGGAAAGGGTTTGCCATTGGATCTGCAGCCCTTACAGCTATGGCATTGCTTGCAGCTTATATGGAAGAGGTCAGGCTCTGGCTCGGTAAGATGGCCGATAAGGCAACAGATGGTGTGTTTACTGTAGGTGACACCGTATTTTTCCGAGGCGATCTGAACCCGATCGTTGAAGCAGGGCAGGTTGCGGTACAACTGGAAAATGCACACATCCGCGATTTTGTTCGCGCCTATGACCTCTCGCTCTTCAACCCGATGCTGCTTGGTGGTATCTTTGTCGGTTCAATGATGGCTTTCCTGTTCAGTGCACTTACCATGAAAGCAGTCGGACGTGCTGCGGGAGCCATGGTGGATGAAGTACGCAGGCAGTTCAAGGAGATGCCCGGCATTATCAAGGGAGAACAGGTACCGGAATATGCCAAATGCGTTGCTATTTCAACCAAAGGTGCCCAGCGGGAAATGATCATGCCTTCCCTGATCGCCATTATCGTGCCGATCGCTATTGGCGTGCTGCTCGGCGTAGCAGGAGTTGTTGGATTGCTGGTTGGCGGACTCACTACAGGTTTTACACTCGCTGTGTTTATGAATAATGCAGGCGGTGCGTGGGACAATGCCAAGAAGTTTATCGAAAAAGGAAATCATGGCGGTAAAGGAAGTGACTCGCATAAATCCGCTGTTGTTGGTGATACCATAGGTGATCCTTTCAAGGATACTTCAGGTCCCTCATTGAACATCCTCATCAAGCTGATGACCATGATCTCTGTTGTGATGGCAGGGCTGACCGTGGCATTCAGTGTATTCTAGAGTAACTTTTTGAATAATTAGAGTGAAGCCGGTTCAGCAATGGACCGGCTTTTTTCACTACCTGTTCCGGATGCATGATACCTGAATATAACGGAGGTCATGTATTGTGACAGGGTATTTTGTTCCAGGGCTCCTGCTATGCCAATGGTTTGAGTGCCCGTTTACTATGCACCCTTCGAATGATCAGCTGCCTTCATATCTCGGAAATGTTTCCAGCCTGAAGTCCTTACCATCATATACACCATAACTGTAGCTGGTAATCCAGTCGCCCAGGCAAATGGCCCTTTTCCCAGGAGCGATTTCCACATCATAAGGGATGTGGCGGTGCCCGAACACAAAGAGGTCAATACCTGGTTCTGTCTTTAATTTCTCCCTGGCATAGATGATCTGCTCTTCATTATCCTCTTTATAGGGATGGACCAACTCTTTGCCATACCTGCTTTTCCGGGACCACCATTGTGCAAAAGCGGCCGTTCCATTTGGATGCAGACGCGCATACCACCACTGCAGGAATTTGCTTCGGAACATCGATTTCAGAAAAAGGTATCCACGGTCTTTTTTCGTCAGCCCGTCGCCATGGGAAAGATGAAACGTCTTGGCACCCATGGTGACCACCAGGGGATCATGATGGATTTCTGCGCCAATTTCCTCGGGGAAATAATCGAACAGCCATACGTCGTGATTACCGGAAAAGATGTGGATCTTCACCCCCTGGTCGGCCAGGTCAGCCAGTTGGCCTAAAAAACGGACAAATCCCCGTGGGACTACTTTCCTGTGCTCGAACCAATAGTCAAAGACATCTCCTAAAAGCCATAACGCTTTTGCCTCCGGTCCGATCTTTTTAAGCCATTGTACGAGATGTTTCTCGCGCTCCCGGCTTTCCGGCAATGGATGCATCCCGAGGTGCATATCGGAAGCAAAATAGATGTACTTTCTTTTAACGGTCATTCAGCTTTCAAAAAATTATCTGAGCTCATAAAAGATTATCCAGCCAGGTGGCGAGCACTTTGCTGTTAATGTTCTTTGCAACGATATTGCCTTCCCTGTCGATCAGGTAATTGGATGGAATCGACTGCACATTATAGATGGCCGCTGCATAGGAATTGGGATAAGTAAGCTCAGAGACATTGATCCAGGGATACGCTTCAAAATCGACGGCACGCCGCCAGGTGTTCCGGTCGTTGTCGAGGGCTACAGAATAGATCTCAAACCCTTTGTCATGGTAAGTATTGTAAGGGCCGATGAGTCTTCGGCCGACCAGCCGGCTCTCATCGTTCCAGGAGGCCCAGAAGTTGAGGAGGACCACTTTGCCTTCCAGGTCGCGAAGGCTATGCGCATTGCCGTCGACATCTTCAATCTCCAGGTTGATCAATCCTGTTTCCTTTATTTTATCCTTGGATAATTCATTGATCATCATCATGTTGTTGTATTCTGCGAGTCGCTGGTCCACATCAGTGGCCAGGGAGTTTGCAAGTGTGGATCCAGGGTATTTCACACGGACAGAGTCGGCAACTATTTTATAATATTGCAGGTCTTTCAGATCATTGAAAATATATACATCCGGTGCTACGCGCTGATACAGGGCATATACACTGGCCAGTGAACTGATATTTTCAACGATAAACCGGATATTATCACTTTTCTGTGCATTGAAGATTTCCCGGTATGACGTGATTAATTTTTCTGCTTCACTGCTTTCAAGATCGTCCATCTCATTGATTGCGGTAAGGATGGAGTCAAGTTTTTTCTTGGTTTGTTCCACATTGAGCACCAGTGTTCTGACCTTTTCGGATTCTTCGGAACCATCAACTGTGTATCCTTTTCTGAAGGAAGCTTGCGGTACAGTCAGCCGAATCTCCTCGCCCGGGAATGCCAGCAGGTTGATATATTGTTCCTGATCGTTTTTTACCAGGATGAGTTCGGGATGATCCAGGTCAAAACTGAAACTGAAATCACCTCTTTTATTTACCTTAACAGAGTCGATAAATTGTTTTTCGGCAATGTTCAGCATCTCAAATTCCAGGTATTCTCCGGCACCTTCGGGATAAGATCCCCTGATCGTAATATTGTCATCCGGACCACACGAAAACAACATTAAACTCGCAAACAGGCCGATGAAAATTCTTCTCATTATTTTAATATTTGTTGTTATGCAGATCAATCTATATACTTGTCCACGGATTGAATTAATTTCTCTCCAAAGTTATCTTTTTCAACGATGACACCGGCCGGATTGATCAGGAAATTGGCAGGGATTCTTTCGATCCTGTATAGGTTGGCTACTGCTGATTCCCATCTTTTCAGTTCGCTGGCATGGTGCCAGCCGGGGATTTGATCCTTTACTGATGCACGCCATTCCTGCATATTCTCATCAATAGAGACACTGATGATTACGAAATCCTGTGTGCCGAATTTCCTGATACACTCGGTAAGGAACCTGTTCTCTTCAAGCGAAGGCTTGCTCCAGGAAGCCCAGAAATGCAATAATACATAGTTTCCTTTAAAGTCAGAAAGCGCGATGGGGTTACCATCCATCGAGTTGATGACAAAATCCGGTGCTTTGTCTCCTGGTTGCAGTTGCTGTTCCTGCTGCTGGTTCCTGAGTTGTTCTGTTGCTGCTGCCAGTTCGCTGTGGAGAGATCTTACTGCTTCGTTGCCAGGGAACCTGGCATATAGCACAGAATCTGTGAACTGGTAGATCTCCAGGTCTGTGAGCGGATGGAACACCGGCAGACCCGGACCGAACTGGTTATACAATGCGATCAGAATGGCTGGTGATTCGGGATGATTCCTGATGAATGCTTCCGAGTACCTGTGAAATGCATCTGTGATAGAATCAAACCGGGCATCCAGGGCCTGTTTTTTTACTGCATAGCCGGGACCGGGCTCCAGGGTGCGCGATTGCAGAGAGAGCGCTTCCAGATGACTGAGGGCTTCTTTGTGGGCCACTGCAAGCTGTCTGAGCAGTTCTGAATCCTTCGATCCTTCTACCGTATAAGGATACAGACTTTCTGCGGTTCCTTGTATTTCCAGTTGATCGCCGGGTTCAGCGATGAGTGTGAGATACCCCTGTCTGGTATATTTAAGCGCATAGTAATTCAACCCGGGTACATTGGATGTGATAGTGAATTCCCCATCCGCATCACAGCGTACCGAATCGATCGGGACAAATGCAGTGGTGCCCATAAGATCCAGGGTAACAAGCTGATCGGCCCCGTTTTCCAGTTTCCCGGAGATCACAATCTGATCTGCACCTGTTGCTGATGCATCGCTCTTTTGTTGGTTGGAGCATCCAGCGAAAAATGCAATCGACACAAAAAATAATATCCTTAAAAGCATATTTTTTCCGGTTTAACACACGAAATTATCAAATATAATTTAAAGTATATACATCCGTGGTAATTACTAACGCACAGGAACCTGGAGAAGTATAAATGCAAATCTGAATTTAAACATAAAATAATCTGATTAGTTACTACAACTATCTGTTCTAAGCATTTTTAGTTATATCTTTGTACCACTAAAAAAATGCTGTTTTATGGCTTTTCTCACATTTGATAAGGCAGAGCTGGTCAATCTTGAATATTCTCTTGCCCGGGAGGCACTCAGGTCCAATCGTGCAGGATCTTTTGCCTCTACAACGATCGCGGGGTGTAATACCCGTAAGTACCATGGCATGCTGATCTGCCCGGTTGAACATCTCGACGGGGAGAATCATGTATTGCTTTCCTCGCTGGATATTTCCGTTATACAGCATGAAAAATCATTTAACCTGGGAATACATAAGTACGAGGGAGACCTTTATGTTCCCAGGGGTCATAAGTATATCAGGGATTTTGATGCTGAGAAAGGATCCCGGACCACTTATCGTGTCGGAGGTGTTGTGTTGACCCGCGAGACGATGCTGGTGCAGAAAAAGGAGCAGATCCTGGTGAAGATCACCCTTGAAGATGCACATTCTGACACCAAAGTGCAGTTCAGGCCTTTCCTGGCCTTCAGGAACATCCATAAGCTGAGCAAGGCAAATCTTTACCTGAACCGCCAGTATGCAGATGTTCCGAACGGGATCAAGCTGAGGATGTACGACGGATATCCGGAATTGCACATGCAGCTTTCCAAGAACGCTGAATTTGTGCCGGTCCCGGATTGGTACTACAACGTGGAATACCTGGAAGAACAGCAGCGGGGATATGATTTTAAAGAAGATCTGTATGTTCCCGGGTATTTTGAGTTGCCGATGAAAAAGGGAGAGAGCATTATCTTCTCAGCTTCCACAGCAGAGGAAAAGCCAGCAGGGCTGAAACGTCGGTTCAAAGCAGAGGAAGCATTAAGGACACCCCTGGACAGTTTTACAAATTGCCTGGTCAATTCAGCCCAGCAATTCTTTGTCCGCAAAAACAGAACCACCGAGGTGCTGTCGGGTTTTCCCTGGCTTGGCGTCAGGAGTCGCGATACCTTTATTGCCCTGCCAGGTCTTACGGTTGCCATGGGCAATGATGGGGAAGCGGCAATGGATGTAATTAAAACCATGCTCGGCAGATTAAAGGACGGTCTTTTTCCTAACACTTCGCGCCATCATCATGATTACTATAATTCAATTGATGCACCACTTTGGTTCATCTGGTCATTGCAGCAACTGCAAAAACAGACTGGAATTGATCCATGGAAACTGTATCGCAAGGAGATCCTTCAAATCATGGAGGCTTACCGCGCCGGCACGCATTTTGGAATTTCCATGTCAGAGAATGGATTGATCGCAGGTGGTAATGAAGGCATTCCACTTACCTGGATGGACGCCATGGTAGATGGTCAGCCCGTTACCCTTCGCCCTGGTTATGCCGTTGAAATCAATGCCCTTTGGTATAACGCGGTTTGCCAACTGATCGAATGGGCTGGTGAACGAAGCAGTGCAGTGAAATCGTGGAAAGAGCTGCCTGACCGTATCCGGAATTCGTTTGTGGAAACATTCTGGCTTCCCGATAAAGGTTACCTGGCGGATTTCGTTCAGAACGGATATACAGATCATGCAGTACGTCCCAACCAGGTAATTGCAGCATCAATGGACCATGCACCGATCAGCAAAGAGATGAAAAAGAGTTTGTTGGATGTGGTGGAAAGTGAACTCCTTACCATGAAGGGATTGAGAACACTTTCTCCAAAAAATCCTGCATATAAAGGTCTTTGTAAAGGTGACCAGGAGAAGCGTGACAGGGCAGCGCACCAGGGTTCAGTGTGGCCATGGCTCCTGGAACACTTTGTCAGGGGATACCTGGAGGTGCACAAACGCTCAGGTATCAACCTGGCGCGCAGGATTTATGATGGATTCGAAGAAGACATGACCATATATGGCATTGGTACGATCCCGGAGTTATATGACGGTAATCCACCCCACGATCCAGGGGGAGCCATCAGTTTCGCTCCAAGTGTGGCTGCCCTGCTGCGAATCGGGGAGATGATCGATATGAATATTAAGCACAAATAAAACTTCACAGGTTCATGAAAGTACTAATGTTCGGGTGGGAATTTCCGCCACATATTTCCGGAGGATTGGGTACTGCGAGTTATGGTCTCACGCGGGGACTTTCAACCATTCCTGACCTGGATATTTTGTTTGTTGTTCCCAGGGCATACGGAGATGAGGATCAGCGCAAAATGCGGTTGATCGGTGCCGGCGATGTCACCCTCGATACAAAACATATGAGATTTTCAAAATTGCTCAGCAGTATCTCCTATATCGAGGTCAACTCCAACCTGGTGCCTTATCATACACCGGAAGAATATGAGTCATTGGTCAACAAGGCCGAAAACAAGAAAAAGAAACTGATCCATACAACAATAGGAGGGAAGCTGGTGTTTTCCGGAGGATACGGACAGAACCTGTACGAGGAGATCGCCAATTATGCCCTTGTTGCCCAGCAGATCGCTGACGACAATCCACATGACCTGATCCATGCGCACGACTGGCTGACCTATCCTGCAGGGATGGCGGCAAAAAGTGTTTCCGGGAAACCACTGGTGATCCATGTCCATGCGACAGACTTTGACCGTTCGGGAGGCAGGGTAAATCCTTCTGTCTTCGAGATTGAAAAGAAAGGCATGGAGGCAGCGGATAAAATTATAGCAGTCAGTAACCTGACCAGGAATACCATCATTGAGAAGTATGGCATACCCGCTGAAAAAGTTACCACTGTCTATAATGCTGTGGAGCCACTTGACGACCAGGAAAAGATTGCCATGCGACGGGGGATTGAGGACAAAGTGGTGACTTTCCTGGGTCGCGTTACACTTCAAAAAGGACCTGAATATTTCGTTCAGGCGGCGGAAAAGGTATTACGTAAAATGGAGAATGTGCGTTTTGTGATGGCCGGAAGCGGGGAGATGCTTGACCGAATGGTCGATTGGGCAGCATCGCTGGGTATTGCAGATAAGTTTCATTTTACAGGATTTCTGAAGGGGGATGATGTATTCAGAATGTTTTCCATCAGTGACGTCTATGTGATGCCTTCGGTATCAGAACCATTTGGGATTTCTCCGCTCGAAGCGATGCAATCAAATGTTCCCACCATCATTTCAAATCAGTCGGGGGTTGCAGAGATACTGAAATATGCCATTAAGACAGATTTTTGGGATGTGGATGCCATGGCGGATGCCATCTATGGACTTCTGAATTATCCATCCCTGTCTGAAATGTTCAGGAAATATGGCAAAGAGGAGGTAGATAACATGAAGTGGGAAAATTCTGCGAACAATGTTTATTCGATATACAGGGATACAGTTTTAACGTAACAATGAATTACCAAGGATGAGAACAATCTGTTTATATTTCCAGGTCCATCAACCCTTCAGGTTCAGGACCTACCGTTTTTTCGATATTGGGAATGACCATTATTATTATGATGATTATTCCAATGAGAGCATTCTGCGGAAAGTAGCAGAAAAGAGTTACCTCCCTGCCAATCAATTGCTGCTTGACCTGATCAGGAAGCATAAAGGTCAATTCAAAGTTGCGTTCTCCATTTCGGGCATCGCCATCGAACAGTTCAAATTGTATGCGCCAGATGTGCTGGAAAGTTTCAGGGCCCTTGCCGAAACCGGACAGGTTGAATTCCTGGCAGAGACCTATGCACACTCACTGGCATCAATGAAGGACAATGATGAGTTCGCGCAGCAGGTCCGGGATCACAAGGCACTTGTGAAGGAACAGTTCGGGCAGGAGCCCACGGTGTTCAGAAATACCGAGTTGGTCTATTCCGATGAGATCGGGGCAGCGATATACAAGATGGGGTTTAAAACCATGCTCACAGAAGGAGCCAAGCATGTGCTTGGATGGAAAAGCCCGAACTATCTTTATTGCAATGCGATTGAGCCGCGACTCAAGGTGTTATTGAAAAATTATAAACTGAGCGATGATATCGCCTTCCGGTTCTCCAATAAAGGATGGCCCGATTATCCATTGACCGCTGAAAAATTTGCAGGCTGGCTCAAAAAACTTCCGGCAGGAGAGGAGACTGTGAACCTGTTCATGGATTATGAGACCTTTGGTGAACACCAGTGGGCCGAAACGGGGATCTTTGATTTTCTGAAATCCCTGCCCGGTGCTGTCATGAAAGCGGCCGGTTATACCTTCAGTACACCTTCCGAGGTGGCAAACAACCTGCAGGTGGTATCTGCGGTGCATGTTCCCAACCCCATCTCCTGGGCAGATGAGGAGCGGGACCTTTCGGCCTGGCTCGGAAATGAGATGCAGAAAGAGGCATTTAACAAATTATATGCATTGAAAGAGAAAGTATACCAGAGCAACGACAGGGAGCTGCTGGTGGATTTCAAATATCTCCAGGTGAGCGACCATTTCTATTACATGTCCACAAAGTTTTTCTCTGACGGCGAAGTGCATTCCTACTTTAATCCCTATAATACTCCCTATGAAGCATTCATTAATTATATGAATGTACTGAGTGATTTTAAGATCAGGGTGGACGCCGCAGTGCCTTCCGACAGGGACGGAGAGATCTCCAGGTTGAGCAAGATCATCCGTGAAAAGGATGAATCGATCGCTAAATATGAAAAGGAGATACAAAGACTAAAGAGATCCGTCTCTGTTAAAAAAAGTGCTGTCGGTGCACCAGGGAAGAAACCGGTGAAAACGACGGCTGACATGACCGATGTAACATCATCGGGACGAAGAAAGAAAGCAGTGCCGAAAAAAGCAACTTCAACTGCTGCAAAGAAAGCAACGAAGAATGCCCGGGCTGACAAGTCAACACCAGCTGCTGTGAAGAAATCCACTTCAGCTGCTGCCCGAAAAACAACTTCAAATGCTGCGAAGAAATCCACTTCAACTGCTGCCCGAAAAGCAACTTCAACTGCTGCGAAGAAGATGAAAAAAAATGCCCCTGATAGTACAAGTGAAAAATCGGCGGCCAAAGTTGCGCCTGGATCCAGGTCCAGCACTACATCAAAAACTACCCCTAAAACAGGAAGGAAGAAATCCGGGAAAGGCAGGTCAGGATCCTGATCATGCTGATTTCCCTGGAAGAAGCGCGCGAGATTTTTTGATTTTATTGTACCATTATTTTTAAAAATACAGAGATGAGTAATATGATCATTGCTCCTGCAACTCTTTTTGAGGTAAGCTGGGAAGTATGTAATAAGATAGGAGGAATCCATACAGTGCTTGCGACCAAAGCAAAATCTGTTATGGAGAAGATGAATGACCGGTATATCGTGATCGGCCCGGATGTATACAGGGACAGCGGGGAGCATCCTGAATTTATTGAGGACCCCAAACTGTACAGTGATTGGATCCGGCAGGCAGCCAGTGAGGGACTGACGGTCAGGGTTGGCAGATGGAAAATCGAAGGAGGTCCCATTGCTTTCCTGGTGGATTTTACCACCTTTTTTCACAAGAAAGATGATATATTCAGAGAGTTCTGGGAGTTGTACCATGTGGATTCCATCTCGGGGCAGTGGGATTATACAGAACCGATGATGTTCGGGTACGCCACCGGCAAGATTATTGAAAGTTTCGTACGTTTCCATGGCTTGAAAAATAAACGGGTCGTTGCACATTTTCATGAATGGATGACCGGGGCTGCCCTGCTCTACCTGAAAGAAAACCAGCCCCAGGTCGGGACGGTATTCACCACACATGCAACCGTTATAGGACGTTCAATGGCTGGTAACAACCAGGCGTTGTATACCAACATGAAGCAGATTAATCCCGATGAAAAAGCACGGGAACTGAATATCGTCGCAAAGCAGTCAGTGGAAAAAATCACCGCACAACAGGCAGATGTTTTTACGACCGTTAGTGATATTACTGCGCGTGAATGTGCGCACTTTCATGGGAAAAATGTGGACCTGACCACCCCGAACGGATTCGATGACAGTATAGTTCCCATGGAAAAGGTATTTGATGAGAAAAAGAGGGAGGCCCGGGAAAAATTGCTGAAAGTTGCTTCCCTTCTCACAGGCCAGAAAATCCCCGATGATGCCATGCTGCTGGCAACAAGCGGGAGATATGAATTCAGGAACAAGGGGATCGATCTGTTCATAGATGCTTTAGGCAATCTGAATGAAAGCGCAGGGTTAAAAAAACCAATCGTGGCCTACCTGTTGGTCCCTGCCAACCATTTCGGACCAAGAAAGGAACTGCTTGAGGCCCTGTATGAAGAGGGTAAAAATGTTTCAGGTGATCAATTTCTTACTCATTACCTGCATTCTCCCGAGGTTGATCAGATCCTGCAACGACTGCAAAAAAACGGTCTGCACAACCGCACGGAAGACCAGGTAAAAGTGGTTTTTGTACCCTCTTACCTCAAGGGAAATGACGGGATCCTGAACCTGGACTATTATGCAACCCTGATCGGTTTTGACCTTACCGTGTTCCCTTCCTATTATGAGCCATGGGGATATACACCTATGGAGAGTCTCGGGTTCAGTATTCCGACGATTACTACCTCACTGACCGGGTTTGGAAACTGGGCTGACCATAAAGCAAGCGAGGC
>CAZOXI010000027.1:0-15179 GCA_964583445.1 uncultured Bacteroidaceae bacterium
CCGGGGTTCAACCTGCTTTTCAAAGTGGGCGCCAATGATCTCTTCGAGGATTACAGGCTGGTGGGTGGTGTCCGGTTTGCTACGGATTTCAACAGCAATGAATACCTGCTCAGTTTTGAGAACCTGAAAAACAGGCTTGACCAACAGGTCATTTTACACCGGCAGGTGATCAGCAACCAGTCTGAAAATTCACTGATAAAAACCTACTCACATGAAGGACTCGGATCAGTGAAATATCCATTTAACCAGGTACTGGCGATTAAAGGAACTGCATCATTCAGGCATGATAACTCCGTTTTCCTGTCCACCGACATCGCCAACCTGGCAGAAGATAACTTGCTGAAAGTATGGGGAGGACTGAAAGCTGAGCTGATCTTCGACAACATTAAACCGCTGGGCATCAATCTTAATGAGGGTACACGGTTCAAAATCTTCGGCGAAGCGTATCGACAGATCAATGCTTCCGAATCGGATTTGTATGTGTTGGGAGCTGATTTCCGGCATTACATAAAGGTGCACCGTACACTGATCTGGGCCAACAGGTTTGCCACCAGCACCTCCTTTGGCAGGAGTCCGCTGATTTATTACCTAGGTGGTGTGGACAACTGGACCAATTTCTTCCAGAGAAGAACACCCACATTCGATCAGTCGGTTGATATCGATTACTCGAAAAATTATTCTTACCAGGCAGTGGCCACCAACCTCAGGGGATTTTCACAGAACATCAGGAACGGCAGCAATTTCGCAGTATTTAATTCTGAGATCCGCTGGCCGGTATTTCGCTATTTTGCCAATCACCCCCTGAGTTCTGCTTTTTTCAATAATTTCCAGGTAGTAGGATTCGGGGATATCGGTTCAGCCTGGTCTGGTCTTCATCCACTTAGTGGTGAAAATGCCTGGGATACCGAAACGATTCCAGCAAATCCTGAGCCCGGAACACCAGTGGTGGTAACCATCAATTCCAACCGCTCCCCGGTGGTAGGCGGTTTCGGTTTCGGTATACGCACACAGCTGTTTGGCTATTTTATCCGTCTCGACTGGGCCTGGGGAGTTGAAAATATGGAAATACAACCTCGAATATTTTATTTATCATTGAGCCTTGACTTCTGATCGCATGAATATTAAACAGAAGATACAGCAGAAAGCTGATGCCTGTTTCGAAGAGGTTACACGGATCCGCAGGCACCTGCACATGTACCCCGAACTCTCTTTTGGTGAAAAAGAAACCTCAGCTTACATCCGCAGCCTGCTGGATGATTGGGGAGTCGCCTACCGCTATCCCTTTGTCCAACACGGTATTCTCGCCGAAATTTCGGGCCATGATTCCGAAGGACCTGTGCTCGCACTGCGTTCAGACATGGATGCCCTGCCCATTGAAGAACAAACCGGACTGGACTTCGCATCGCAGAATGAGGGCGTTATGCATGCCTGCGGTCACGATATCCACATGGCCGGTCTGCTTGGTGCGATCCTGGTACTCAAAGATCTGAAAGCGCATTTCCGCGGAAAGATCCTCTTTATTTTCCAGCCCGGGGAGGAAAAATTGCCAGGCGGCGCAAAACTGATGATGGAAGAGGGGATCTTTGATGAAGTGCAGCCCGATATGATCCTTGCGCAGCATGTGCTCCCGGAGATGGAGACAGGTACCGTGGGATTCAGAGCGGGTCCCTACATGGCATCCAGCGATGAGATCTATATCACTGTCAGGGGACAGGGCGGACATGCCGCACTTCCGGAAAAGATCAACGACCCGGTGCTGATGGCATCCCATATGCTGATCACACTGCAGCAGGAGATCAACCGGAAAGCTCCGAAAGGGACACCAACGGTACTCTCATTCGGGAAGGTGATCGCCGATGGGGCCATGAATGTGATCCCCGATGAAGTGCACCTGGAAGGAACCTTTCGCACCATGAATGAAACATGGAGAAAAGAGGCACATCAGCTGATCGAACGCGTGATCCGCGGCATTGCCGACAGCATGGGCGGAGAGGCTGTGCTCGAGGTCCGCCACGGCTACCCGGTGCTGAAAAATGATCCCGAAATCACAGCCAGGGCCAGGTCCCTGGCCATCGATCTGCTCGGAGAAGCATATGTTGAAGATATGGATATCAGGATGACCGCGGAAGATTTTGGCTGGTTTTCAAATGCCTATCCATCCATGCTGTACAGGCTGGGTGTGAAGGCTGCAAAAACTGAAGAGATCCTGCCATTGCATACCAACCGTTTCAGCGCTGATGAATCCTCGCTGAAAACCGGGCTGACGATGCTTTCCTGGCTGGCGATCAACCTCCTGAAATAACCTTTCTCTTTGATGCAAACGATTGTTTTTAGATCAATTCTAAATAATAAATATATACTGGTTGCCTTGCAGAATTAGAAAAAATGAAATTACTTTTGTATCAATTATATGCATTTAAAATTTAATAAAAATGGCTTACGTAATTAATGATGACTGTACCGCTTGTGGTACCTGTATCGATGAATGTCCGGTTGATGCAATAAGTGAAGGAGATATTTATGTGATCGATGCGGAACTTTGTACCGACTGCGGTGCATGTGCCGATGTTTGCCCGGTAGAAGCTATTTCTCCAGAATAAACAATCCATCGGTTTAAAAAGGCAAAGCCACTTCTTTTTGAGGTGGCTTTTTTTGTAATTTTGTTTCATGCTTACCACCAGGGAAAAGATCTATGCTGTGATATTCAGGACGGTGACGCGTCCTGGTAAAGCATTTGATATTGCGCTGCTGGTGCTGATCGTACTCAGTGTCGGAATTGTCGTCGTAGAAAGTGTACAACCCTGGCGGGAGGCCCAGCCTGGTTTCTTTATCAGTGCCGAATGGTTTTTCACCATCATCTTTACCCTCGAATACCTCCTCAGGATCTATTCCCACCCGAAACCGCTGCAATATATGACCAGCTTCCTGGGGATCATTGACCTGATGGCGATTCTGCCTACTTACTTCGGGCTGGTCCTGGACCAGGCCAATTTCCTGCTTACAGTTCGGGCATTCAGGCTGCTGCGGGTATTCAGGATATTAAAACTGACGCGTTACATCACTGCGCTTGATATGCTCGCCGGTGCCATGCGTGAAAGCTTGCTCAAGATCATTGTCTTCTTTGAAGTGGTACTGGTACTTGTCCTGTTCATGGGTACACTCATGTACATGGTGGAGGGAGATAACAGCGGCTTTACCTCCATTCCCCAGAGTATCTATTGGGCCATCGTTACCATCACCACCGTCGGATACGGTGATATTGCGCCGGTGACAGTCATCGGAAAGTTAATTGCTTCGCTGGCCATGCTTACCGGTTATTCGATCATTGCGGTACCCACCGGTATTTTTACACTGGAAATTGGGAAATATGCCAGGAAGCGCGATGCAGCCGCAACAAAAAAGCATTGTCCGTCCTGTAACCACAGCACGTCGGATCCGCAGGACAAGTATTGCAGCCGCTGTGGAACAAAGCTGAATTCAATTACGTAATAAAGAATATTTTTTAATCTTGACCATTCCCGCCATCAGCTCCTCTATGTCACATTCAGAAATCGCTCATATTTTCAGGGTAGTGCACATTACGGGTGGTACCGTGACTCCCGCAGGATCTTCTGGTAATCCCGCTCACCCATGATTTCCGCAACACTTAGGTCAGGATTGCGCCGGGCGTATTCCCTGACGATCTGCCAGCCGATCCAGACCGCCGCCCTTCCGGGTGAGTCGGAAGGAAAATAGTAGGTAGTGGGCGCATCTTCGGTGAGTTTCCTGATCTCCAGCGGATCGGTCTCAAACAACAACTTGTGCTCCACCAGGTACGTCCACATCTGCTCCTCGTTGCTTTGACAAAAACGCATTTGTGCAGGTGAAAACCCGATCTTCAGACTATCGGCCATACCGGGGAGCAAGGCATCTGTAAAATAAAGCATCAACCCGCCAAATATCATCCGGTTCAGCACATTGTCGACAGAATCGTTGTACGGGAATTTCGCCGTACCCCACACATGTGCCACATCGGAAGGAATCTTCCCCGGATGCATGTTGTACTGCATGTATTCAGGCGTCCCTAACATGTCATAATAGGGACAATCCCTTCCCAGGTACTGATCGAGCCCCACCCCGATATATTGCTCCACTGTAAATAACTTGTGGTTGAATCGCGATACATACCCCACAATTTCAGGCACCTGGTCCTCAGGAAAATGAACCTTGTACCTTCGGAATGCATCTGTAAGTATCGCATTCGTTTCATTCATATCCGGAAAAACATCCTGTGTATAATCATATACCTCACGATTGGCAGGATCATTCACGAACATGGACAGATAGGAGCCGTAATACTTCTGCGAAGCGGCCCCTATATTGATCACATGGACATTAAATACATCAAACAGGTCTCCATATTTCCTGTAGAAAGTCGACACAGCTTTATCTATCGTGTCGAAATCCATTGTAAACACCTCCCTGTCAAATCGTTGCACCTCAACATCCAGGTCAACACCTGAAATATCCACATCCAGTGGATCATTTTTACAGCCTGCCAACGTTACTAACAACAACAGGTTGATAATGAAAAACCGAAAGGATCGTATCATACACAGAGATATTTTAACTTTGTCACGCCGGGCAAAATTAATAAAAACATCGGCTCATAATAAAAACAACAGAATGACACGATTAGTATTGATATTGGCTTTTATTTTAATGGTAGCAAAGATGAATGGCCAGGGACTTGAGATTTCAGTGCATGCAGACCCCCAGTTGACATGGATCACCTCCGATGAAGCCCATGTGAATGGCAACGGGGCCATCCTGGGACTCAACACGGGGGTTGAGTTTGACGTCTTTTTCATGCCACATTATGCCTTCACTTTCGGCGTGGACCTCAACAACCAGGGCGGGAACTTGGTTTATACCGATTCCATCGACTTTCAGCAGACCAACGGAACACTGGAAATACCTGCAGGTTCATCGTTAAAACACAATTTACAGTATCTGGGTGTGCCACTTGGTCTGAAACTGAAGTCTGCCGAGCTGGGTTATACCACGTTTTACGTGCATGGCGGACTATCGCCACTATTCAATTTGAAAGCCACCACTTCTTCCGATCCTTTGATGCACGTGCGCGAGAATATCAAACCGGAGGTTCACATGTTTTCCATGAATTATTTCATCGCAGCAGGCATTGAGTACAGGCTGGCCGGCAATACAGCGGTCATTTTTGGTTTCAAATGGTCGGCCGGTTTTAACGATGTCACAGACAATGATTTCGCGAACAATAATCTCAACAGTGCGGGATTGAACCTGGGTGTGATTTTCTAAATATGTATCATTCATGAAGATCGCACTTGCACAACTCAATTTTATTGTCGGTGACATCAGCGGAAACAGGGAACTGATCACCAAATATGTCGAAAAAGCGACGAAACAGGGAGTGGACCTTGTCATCTTTTCTGAACTGGCGATCTGTGGCTATCCCCCGCTGGATCTGCTCGAAAGGAGATCTTTTGTGGAATCATGTATCGAAGGGATCCATGAACTCGCTGCAAAGATACCCGTTGAAACCGGTGTGATCCTTGGAGGTCCGGAATTCAACGACAACGAAGAGGGCAAACTCCTCTTCAACAGCGCATGGTTCCTGTGCAATGGAACAGTAAAGCAAACCGTCAGGAAATCATTGCTGCCCACCTATGATATTTTCGACGAATACCGCTATTTTGAACCCAACAGGGAATTTGACATCCTGGAATTCCGCGGAAAGAAGATCGCCCTTACTGTATGTGAAGACCTGTGGGACGACCAGCCGGTGGAGCATCAGTTCTCCAGGAGTCGCCTCTACACGCGACACCCGCTTGAAGAAATGATACGGTTCGAACCTGACTTTGTGGTGAATATTGCAGCATCACCATTTGCTGCGAGCCGCATGGAAGTCAAAAAGCAGATTTTCACAAAAAAAGCCCTGAAGCACAGACTTCCCGTGCTGATGGTCAATCAGGTGGGCGCCAACACCGAACTTATTTTCGAAGGAGGTTCCCTGGCCGTTGCAGGAGATGGCCATATTTATAAACAGCTGGCATTGTTTGAAGAAGACTTCGCCATTCTTGATACCGATGAGCTCATTGAGAGCGGTGATCAATCCGGTACCGACGAACAGGCACCCCCCCAGGCAGGCGACGACGACCGGATCGCTTTGATCAATGACGGTCTGGCACTTGGAGTGAGGGACTATTTCCACAAATCCGGATTCCGGAAAGCCACACTGGGACTCTCCGGCGGCATTGATTCAGCAGTTACCCTTGCCATTGCTGTCCAGGCACTCGGAAACGAAAACCTCCATGTACTGCTGATGCCATCACAATATTCGTCGGGACACAGTGTCTCTGATTCAGAACAGATGGCCAGGAACCTGCAGGTAAGTTATGACATCGTCTCTATCAAGGACATCTTCGACCTTTACCGGAAAGCGCTGCAACCGGTCTTCGGCAACAGGCCGGAAGATATCACTGAAGAGAACATTCAATCCAGGATACGCGGAACACTGCTAATGGCACTATCCAACAAATTGGGGCATATCCTCCTGAATACAAGCAACAAAAGCGAAACTGCAGTGGGATACGGAACACTTTACGGCGACATGGCCGGGGGATTATCCGTGCTGGGTGATGTATACAAGGTGGATGTGTATGCACTCGCACGCTATATCAATCGTGACAGGGAGATCATCCCGGAAAATATCATCAGCAAACCACCTTCTGCAGAGTTAAAACCCGACCAGAAAGATTCAGATTCCCTTCCGGATTACAAGATCCTGGACACCGTCTTGCATCGCTACATCGAAAAACAATGGTCCGTGGATCAGATTGCAGGGGAAGGATTTGATCCCGAACTTGTAAAGAAAATCGTGCGAATGGTCAATGTAAATGAATATAAAAGATACCAGACCCCACCCATCCTGCGTATCTCTTCTAAAGCTTTTGGAGTGGGCAGAAGGATTCCTATAGTTGGCAGATACTAAAAAATCTATTTACTTTGCTTTTTTCATAAGGAATAGATAAAAAATATCTATTTTAGCATGTTACTGAACACAAAATACTTAAAAGGATATGCAGGAGAGGAATTACAATGCAGACAACTGCATTGACAATCCAAAGTCTGTTTTTACGGTCCTTACTCTCAAAGAGAAGGAATATCTGAAGCAAAATTATACCTGTGCTTTCTATAAAAAAGGGGAGATCATTTTCAAGGAGGGCGATAAGCCCATCGGATTGATGTGCCTCTCTGAAGGGAAAGTCAAGATCTTCAAGGAAGGGGTCGGCGGAAGAGAACAGATTGTAAGGATGGCAAAACCGGTAGGATTCATCGGGTACAGGGCATTATTTGCAGAAGAACATCACACAGCTACCGGCGTAGCCATTGAAGATTCCGTCGCCTGTATTATCGACAAGGACAGCCTGTACAAGGTAATGCGCAGTAATCCTGAACTGGCCATCAGTATCGTGAAATCCTTCGCTTCCGAGCTTGGATTTTCCAATCACCGGACCGTTACCCTGACGCAAAAGCACATTCGCGGAAGGCTGGCTGAATCACTTATCTTTCTGAAAGACACCTATGGGTACGAGGATGATGAAAAGACGATCAAGATCTATCTTTCCAGGGAAGATGTGGCCAACCTGTCTAACATGACCACCTCCAATGCGATCCGCACACTATCCTCTTTCGCACAGGAGGAGGTGATCGCCATTGATGGAAGAAAGATCAAGATCCTCGACCTGCAGAAGCTGGAACGAATCAGCGACCTGGGCTAGCCGGAAATTCCCGCTCGCCTTTCATTGCCTGAATGAAATATATTGCTTACATCATTACCATGGCCCTGTTGCGCCTGGTTGCGCTATTGCCGCGACGTGGACTTTATATAGTCGCAGACTTCCTCTTTATTCTTCTTTTCAGGGTCGCCGGTTACCGGAAAGAAATTGCTGCCAAAAATATGCGGAATGCGTTTCCTGAACTGGGTGAAAAAGAACTTCTGAGGATGCGCAATAAGTTTTATCATCACCTGGCAGATGTGATCATCGAGAATGCGGTGATCCAGTTTTATTCAAAAAAGAGGCTGGAACATATGTTCAGCTTTTCCAATCCTGAATTGATCCAGGACTACTACAAACAGGGGCGTCATATTATACTCATCACTGCTCATTACAACAACTGGGAATGGGCTTCACCGCTCTCTTATACCTTCAGGCACCTCGTTCTGGCAGTATATAAACCACTGAAAAATGCCTATTTCGACCGGGCATACCGGAAAGCGAGAACCCGGTTTGGAGCAGCCGCAGTGCCCATGAGAAGAATCGGTAGGACACTGTTCGAATGCAAAGAGAAGGACACACTCACCATTACCGGAATGGTGAGTGACCAACGCCCCGTGCGAAAACAAGTCCGGTACTGGACTGATTTTCTGAACCAGAAGACTGCAATATTTACAGGCAGCGAGAAACTGGCAAAAAAATTTGACGCCGTGGTGATCTTTATGAAGGTCAGGCGTATTGAACGGGGAAAGTACAGGGCCACTTTCCAGCTGATCACTGATACACCGGCTGAAACCGCACCGTTTGAGATTACTGAACAACACACACGGATCCTGGAAGACCTGATCATGGAAGAACCGGCAAACTGGCTTTGGAGTCACAACCGCTGGAAAATCAGCTACGAACGGTGGCTTGCGTTACAGTCCGGCAACGCACGCTGACCCAGCGATCCCTGTTTCCATAGATACCACCGCTATTCCTTCCTCCAAAGATCTCGCAGCTTGAGATACTTCAGTTTCACTTCACGCGCACCCAGCTTACTGATGGTGAACCCTTCCCTGCCATCCACAAAACCCAGCCTGAAAAAATAATCATTCATGAACCTCCATGCAATATGGGTGGCCCGCTTGACCGGGTTGGTCTTTATCCCCATCATGTAATATGACCGGGCATGAATAGTAGAAAATTTTTCCAGTTGTGCCTTGTGCTCATCAATCGAATAGTAGGAATAATGGAGCAGGTCGCCTCGAAGATGTTTTTTTGTGGTACCCGGGTCCAGCTTGAATTTGTCGTGCGGGTTCAATCCACCCCAGTGACCCTTTCGGGCATCCCAAAGGCGCAACTTCCTGGAAGGATACCAGGTGGTGTGCCGGATCCATTTGCCGCAGTAATTGGTAAGCCTGTTGAAATAATAACCGTCATATTGCCAATTGTTCTTCGCCTCAAGTATGGATTTTTTCAATGCCTCAGAAAGCGCCTCATCGGCATCCAGTGAGAGAATATGCGGGTAGGTAGCCTGGTTGATCGCCCAATTTTTCTGGTCGATATGACTGTAAAAGGTGTGGGGAATAAAGCGTGCACCATGTTGCCGGCAGATCTCCCCTGTCCTGTCAGTGGAATAGGAATCCACCACCACGATATCGTCTGCCACCTCTTTGACGGAGGCAAGACATCTGCCAATATTTTTTTCTTCGTTGTAAGTGATTACAACCACTGAGAGTTTGACTTTCATCTATTTGCTAATCATCCTATTTGCTGCCAGATTTGCATTCTTCGCAGATCTTTGCCACATTAAACATTTATCACTATTCCCTGATATACACCCGCTTCACCCGTTCCGGGATGCTTGTTAATATTTCATATTCGATGGTGTCCAACTGCCGGGCCATGGCTGATACCGGGCACTGCTTCCCAAATAACTCCACTACATCCCCAACAGTTGCACCGAGACCCGTTATATCCAGCATGGTCATGTCCATGCAGATATTCCCGATAGTGGGCGCAAATCGTCCACGGACAAAAAATGAATAATTTCCATTGCCAAGATGCCTGTTGATACCATCTGCATAACCGACAGGAATAGTGGCAATAACTGCGTCGTTTTCTACTTTACCGCTCCTGCCATAGCCAACGGTCTCTCCTTTTTGAACATTTCTTACCTGCGAGATCACCGTCTTAAATGTACTTACGGGAAGTAACGCCCTACTGATGCCCTGTCCGTAAAGCCCGATCCCGATTCTGACCATGTTCATCTGAAATTCAGGGAATCGCTCAATGCCTGCCGTATTGAGTACGTGCAGCAGCACATCTTCTCCCGCAGAATCGCACAGTATTTCAGCCATGGTTTTGAATAAGGATACCTGTTTTCGTGTAAAGTCATCCAGCGTAGCATCATCGCTTCCTGCCAGGTGAGTAAAAAGACTGCGCACTTTGATCTCCTCATGGTTCAGTTCCCCGGAGAGCCATTCCAGGTCATCCTGTTCAAAACCGAGACGGTGCATTCCGGTATCCAGCTTGATATGCACAGGCTGCTCCCGAAGCCCGAGTTTCATGCACTCCTTCCTGTATCTTTCCAATCCTTCCCTGCTGAAAATTTCGGGTTCCAGGTGATGCTCCAGCAGCTTACGGTAATCATTTTCATCCGCATTCATTACCATAACTGGCAATTGTACGCCAGCCTGTCGCAAACGGATCCCTTCGTCGGGAAATGCCACGGCCAGGTAATCCACCTGTTCATGCTGCAGAAATTCCGCAACCTCATGGGCACCTGTGCCATAAGCGAGGGCTTTTACCATCACCATGATCCGTGTGGAGGGTTGCAACAGCGACCTGAAATAATTCAGGTTATGGATCATCTCATTGATACTGATCTCCAGGACGGTCTTGTGTACCTGGAATTCCAGCCGTTGTGTGATTTCTTCGAACCTGAACTTCCTGGCCCCTTTAATCAGTACCGCAGCATCCTCAATCCAGGAGGGATCAAACTGCTCCAGGAAATCAGCAGTGTGTTCAAAAAATCTGCTTTGTGATGGAAACAGCGCCTGCTGTCCGGAAATACCCTTCCCCACACCAAAGACTTTGTCAACCTCCCTGAACCGAAGCATTGCAGCGACATCTGCGTAAAGCGCTTCATCATCCATGCCACTCTGGTAGACGTCTGAGAGGATCACCACCTTCCTGCGGTGTTTCCGCTGCTGATCAAGCACGTTCATTGCCATTGACAGTCCACCCAGGTCGGAGTTATAGACATCATTAACAAGCGTGCTGTTACGTATTCCCTTCAATGTCTGCAACCTCATCTCCACCGGCTCCAGCGTTTTTAAGGAATGAGCAACATTCCCGGGATCCAGTCCAAGCTCAAGGGCTGCTGTGATCACATGAAGCTGGTTTTCCAGCGAAGCATCATCCATAAAAGGCAAATGAAACACGGTATCGTCCGATTCGCTTTCATGTTGCCGGGTCAACCCCACCGTAACAGCTCCCTTGTGCCTGTCCACTATATGATACCGGTAAACAGCATTATCTTGCAATGACCAGGAGACTTTCGGGACATCCAGTTCATTAATATGTGCGGACATGGATGTTCCATCGACCATCGCATCCGCACGGAAGATAATCTTTTTACAATGGGCGAAAAGCTTCAATTTTTCTTTCAGCTTCTGGCTGTCAGAACTAAAATTCTCCCGGTGTGCCGGTCCGATATTGGTAAGGATTCCCATATCGGGTGAAATGATCCGCTCAAGCCGTTCCATCTCACCAGGCAACGAGATTCCGGCTTCAATAATCGCAGTTTGAAAATGATCGGAAAGTTGCCAGAGTGAAAGCGGCACACCCAACTGGGAGTTGTAACTGCGCGGACTCCGAATCACGCTGTGGTGGTCCCGGAGCACCTGGTACAGCCACTCCTTAACGATGGTCTTCCCATTGCTTCCTGTGACCGAAATTACCATGCCCATGAATTGCCTTCTCCTGTCCCCAGCAAGCTGTTGAAGTGCCTTCATTGAATCATCCACAATACATAATGAAGCCCCTGTCAGCTGGGTACGGTCCAGGTTCCTGTCCACCATGAAACAGCGGATGCCCCTGCGGTACAGTTCATCAATATAGCGATGACCATCATGATGTTCCCCGCGTATGGCAATGAACATAACTTGATGAATTCCAGGCAATGACCGGCTGTCTGTGGCAAGTCGGCTGAAGACCGCGTTGGGATTGCCGGAGATCTCTCCGTCTGTGAGCGATGCCAGCTGCTGTATCGACATGACCTGCTCCATCATGATCCCTGTTGTTTTTTAGAAGATGCCAGATCATCCTGGTAACATTTCCGGCAGAGCGGTTCATAAATATTGGTCTCACCCAGTACCACCAGTTTTTCATCTTCAGAAGTGCGGTGGGAATGGTTTGCAAGACTGCCACACCTGACGCAGATGGCATGTACCTTTGTTACATACTCCGCTGTGGCCAGCAAAGAAGGAATCGGTCCAAATGGCTTCCCCCGGAAATCCATATCCAGTCCGGCCACAATCACACGAAGTCCGTTATTTGCAAGTGTATTGCAGACTTCAATGAGTCCGTTGTCAAAAAACTGGGCTTCATCGATGCCGATCACATCCACATCTCCTGCCAACAAGAGGATATTCTGGGCCGAATCCACAGGCGTGGAGGGAATACTGTTTTCATCGTGTGAAACAACCTCCTCCTCTGAATAGCGGACTTCCATTTTGGGTTTGAAGATCTCCACCCGCAACCGCGCAAATTCAGCCCTGCGCAACCGCCTGATCAGCTCTTCGGTCTTCCCTGAAAACATGGAACCGCAAATCACTTCTATCCAGCCCCCTTTTTTAGAATGCCTTATGGTGTCCTCCAGAAACATTACCGTTAAAATCTTAATAACTCCTGCCTGTCTCCAACGCTTATTATTGTAACTTTGTCGGTGCATATTCAGATGAAAATATGGCATTTGTCGCTGCGCTCCAACAATGAAATTAGCTACCGGCCGTTACATAAATGACATTTAAATGACCAATGAATTATGGAAATCAGACATACAGTTGAAATATTGACTAAAGATATACAAGATATAGAAAAACTGGTCCGAAACCTGAATAATTATGCGCAGCCGCCCCAGATCGAGATCGACCTTGCCATGTCTAAACTCCGGAATGTCTATGACCTGCTGTCGATCATTTCACAGGATATAAAAACTGATCATCCTGCTGCAGCAGGTACACCACATGACTCACCAGCGACGGAAGTACCGGTTCCTGGCCGACAACAGCAAACCCGGGGCACATCAGATGCACCCGTTGACCAACCACAATCTGTGGCACCAACAAAGGAGGTACAACCGGGACAGGAATCTGCTGAACATCTGCAGACCGCCGGGCAGGAGGAGCCCGATCAAAGCGCGCCACCTTCTCAGCAAGCACAGCCTCCACAGGATGAACAGGATGCAACGGGTAAAGAGACCGTTCAAAACCAAGATGTCCCTCAGCAGGAACAAACCTCTCAACGACAGCAGGCCCCTCAGCAAGAACAAACCTCTCAACGACAGCAGACTTCGCAGCAGAAGCAGCAGGCCGCTCAGCAGGAACAAGCTCCAGGGCAACAGCAGGCCTCTGATAAGAAGCAGTCCCCGGAAAAAGAGCAGCGAAAAAAAGAAGAAACGCGTAAAGCCCCTATCCTTGCAGAAAAATTTGCACCCGACCAAAGTCTCAACGAAAAAATTGCTCCAGGACCGGGAGATGATCTCTCTTCAAAACTCACCGGTGAACCGATTGAATCGATCAAAAGGCATATCGGAATCAATGACAGGTTTTTGATTATCAGGGAACTGATGGATGGAAATAACGATGCTTTCAATACGCTTGTGCAACAAATCGACACACAGCACAACTTCGATGAAGCCTACTCGATCATCCAATCTGAATTCCCTGGTCAAATGGAACATGAAGGTGTGAACCTCCTGGTCCGCCTGTCCCGCAGGAGATACCTCAGCAAATAATGTCTAAATTATACCTCATACCCACGCCCATAGGAAACCTGGAGGACATTACCCTGCGGGCAAAACGGATCCTCTCCGAAATCGACCTGGTGCTCGCTGAAGATACCCGCAAGACCGGGTTTCTACTCAAACACCTGGAAATCAGCAAACCAATTCGTTCCCACCATAAGTTCAACGAGCACAAGGCCTTGCAATCGATCATCGAACAATTGCAGGCAGGAGCTACCATAGGACTCGTTACTGACGCAGGCACACCGGGAATATCAGATCCCGGATTCCTGCTGGTGCGCGAGTGCATCCGCAATAACATCGAAGTGGAAACCCTTCCGGGTGCGACAGCCTTCATCCCTGCACTGGTCAATTCCGGGCTTCCCGCAGATCGTTTCGTGTTCGAAGGCTTTCTTCCTCCTAAAAAGGGACGGCAGAAAAGACTCAGGGAATTACAGGAAGAACGTCGCACGATCATCATCTACGAATCACCCTACCGGGTCCTCAAAACCCTGGAAGATCTCAGAGCGCATATCGGAGAGGAACGAAATGCTTCCGTCTCCAGGGAATTGTCCAAATTGCACGAGGAAACACTCCGCGGAACCCTGGCTTCCTTGTACCAGCATTTTGCGAAACATCCCCCCAAAGGTGAGTTTGTGATGGTTATACAGGGGAAATGATCCACTCCGGCTCCTCCGTTTTTCGCTAAATAAATACCTGTTTGTCCGAATATGTACGCTTTCGTACACCACCTGTTACACTACCGTTCGGTTTTGTGAAATGCACAAATGAACCAATGTTGTTGTATATATCTTATTTTCTGTGTTTTATAAATTTTGGCACGCTTTATGTAAATTACTAGCCAAACACTAAAAAAAAGAATAAAAAATGAAAACACTGATCACAACAAACCGGACAAAAAAAGCAGTTACAACAATGATTACCCTGACCATGTTCCTCGCCATGGGTTATGGACAGGGAATGCTCATCGAGGGGATTTCAAATCTTGTTCAGTCCCTTATTCAAAATGAGAAGGACACAGATTTTACAGCTGTCACAGCCGATTTCGTATCCATTGAAGAAAAGAAAAATGACAGCTTCAATATCACAGCAGTCATGAACGTATTCAACAGGGAACTTAAGGGTGCGGACAACAGCAATGTGATCGCAAGCTTCGCTGTTGAAAGCTTTGACATTGCTTACGAATCTGAACTGACCACTGAAAACTGGATGGAAACATCGCTTTCAAATGAGATTGAAACGCTTCCCGGAGTTGAGGACTGGATGACTGAGACCTTCACCTACGAGCTGGAAGCAGCACCGGAGGTTGAGAACTGGATGACTGAGACCTTCACCTACGAGCTGGAAGCAGCACCGGAGGTTGAGAA